>NZ_JAQMUA010000097.1:0-21256 GCF_028330895.1 Kamptonema animale CS-326
CGCAATGACAATAAAGGGGTAGTAAACCCGGATTTGGTATAACCCCGCCATCTGAGCGATAAAAATACCCCCCACAGCGCCGCATTACGTTAGGAGTGCATAAATCCTGAGAGTATAGTTGCATCCACCCTACGGGATAATTTCATTACTAGAGCTTTTACTTTTTCTACTAGGGTTAGGTGTTAACTCTGGCGGCGAAACTTGAACAGAACCCCATTCTTTCAAAAAGATATTTAGGAGAGCTTCTTGCTGTGCGCGAAATTCCTCAACATTTTCCCCTCCATTCATCATCACAAACCAAACAGTTCCTTGTTTTTTAGTTGGTAGTGCTCCTCCTAAAGCGCTGACATAATCGAGAGTTCCAGATTTGACAACAGCTAATGGAGGAATCTTGCGCTCATTTAAGATTCCCGGATCTTTTCCAACTACTGTTAAAACATCTGCAATTGTCATATTATAAGGTTGCAAATAGCGTTCAAGTGCTAAAAATATTGCACAGGCGGCGCGGGGAGAAATACGATTTTCTTCACTTAAGCCAGAACCATTAACGAGTTGAATTTCTGCGGGGGGAACTCCTGCGATTTCTGCGGCTTTTTCGGCTACTACTTTTGCTCCGCCGACAGTATCAGCTAACATATCAGCCATCAAATTATTGCTGTACTGATTCATTTTCTTTACGAGTTCGGCTAAAGGTAAAGAATAATGGCGGACTAGAGGCTGAATATTGGTAGGAGTTGTGGGTAAAACTTTTACTGAACCGTCAATTATTATCTGGGGTTTAGGAGTTGCTACTGGCAAAGTTTGATATTGGCTTTCAGCTTCTGAAGACCAAATTTGGCTATTTAACCCCTCTTTAAGCAGAGAGCCTGCTTTTTGGGGGTCAAGTTCAAAGTTCATGTAAAATTTACCGATAATTATCAAATTGCCAGTTATTCGTTTAATACCTTTTTGATTTAAGGTGTTACCCAGGGCAATTGCTTCTTCCCAGATAAATAACGGATCTTCGTCTCCCTCAATTACTAAGTCGCCTTTTAATACCCCTTTTTCAATGGGGCCGGTTGCATTGATTACAGTAACAAATTGACGATCTGGGCCAAAAGTTTGCAAGGCTGCTAAAGTTGTTGCTACTTTAGTAATTGAAGCTGCTGGTAGAGGGATTGTGCCTTGATGATTTGCTAAAAGAGTGTTTTTAGATTGTATCCACACCCCTTGTTTTTCTTTAGAAACTCCTTTAGCAGCTAGTTTTTTGATGTATTGCTGAATGATAGAATTAGCTGCTGTATCTGGATTGGCGGGAGATACAATTGATAATTTATCTTCTTTTTTGACTGAGGCAGGAGTGGCATCAGACTGAGGAGACGGAGATGGAATTTTAGGTGTTTCATTAGCAGTACATCCAGCAATAATTACTAAAACTATTCCCGATATTGCCGCAGTCAAGTGTCTGATTTTTAGCATTACTTTAATTTAACTCAACTTGATCCCAATCGGGACTTACGCCAAACTATATTATAATGTAATCGTGTTTATTAACGCAAGAAGTGTAAAATTTACGAGTAACTTTGAAGTAAAGACTGTTACGGGCAATACCACTCTACATTTAATTATTTTATTCTACTTATGAACTATTGGCTGATGAAATCGGAACCCGATGTTTACAGTATCACAGATTTGAAGCGCGATCGTACTTCTCTATGGGACGGTGTTCGCAACTATCAAGCTCGCAATTATTTGCGGCAAATGAACCAGGGAGACTTAGCATTTTTCTACCATTCTAATACTAATCCACTAGGAATTGTCGGTTTAATGCGTGTAATTGAAATCGGACTCGCCGATCCTACTCAATTTGACCATCAAAGTGAATATTACGATCCTAAGTCAACTTTAAATGCTCCTCGATGGCAGACAGTTAGTGTGGAATTTGTTGAGGAATTTGCTAAATTAATATCGCTCGATCTGCTTAAACAAGAGTTTACTAACGATCGGCTTTTATTGGTCAAAAAGGGGAATCGGTTATCAGTAATGCCCATAGCTGAGGATGTCGCTAAGAAGATATTGGCGATGAAATAATATTAGCACTATGATAAAAATACTAGCACTATGCTTAAGAGGGTCTGAGCGGAATCATAACTTTAAATTCTGCACCTTCTCCCGGCGTGGAAATACATTCTAAAGTTCCACCGTGCCGCTCTGTGATAATCTGATAACTAATTGATAGACCCATGCCTGTACCTTTACCAACAGCTTTGGTGGTAAAAAATGGGTCAAAAAGTCGCTCTCGGACGCTTTTGTGTATCCCCGGCCCATTATCAATAATCCTAATTTCTACATAGTTTGCATTCGATAATTGAGTGTGAATGCTAATACTGCTCGGCATTTGCTCCATTTCATTGATAGACCTTTGTGCATCCCTTTCATCAAGAGCATCCAAGGCATTGCTCAGAATATTCATAAACACTTGATTTAGCTGTCCGGCGCTACACTCAACTAAAGGTAATTTGCCATATTCTTTGATAAGATTAATCGCAGGTCGGTCGCTTTTTGCCTTAATTCTATGTTGCAAAATCATCAGTGTACTGTCGATACCTTCATGAATGTTTACCTCCTTCATTTCGGCTTCGTCCATACGTGAAAAGGTGCGTAGAGAGGTGACAATTTGTTGGATTCGCTCAGCTCCTACTTTCATGGAAGAGAGGATTTTTGGTAAATCTTCTAATAAAAATTCAATATCACTCGCTTCAATTTCCTCTTGGATTTCCGTAACTGGCTCTGGATAGTGTTTTTGATATAGTTGCAACAGTTTAAGTAGATTTTGAGTATAGTCATTGGCGTAGGTAAGATTCCCATATATAAAGTTAACTGGGTTATTAATTTCGTGTGCAACTCCAGCAACTAGCTGACCTAAACTAGACATTTTTTCACTCTGAATCAGTTGAGATTGAGTGCGTTGTAGCTGTCGCAAGGCTAGCTCTAAATCGAGGGCTTGCTGTCTTAATTGGGATTCTGAATGCCGTAGAGTTTCTTCTACAATTTTGCGATCGCGAATGTCGCGGGCAATACCCATAAAACTAATAATATTACCGTTAGCATCTTTAACAGGCGAAATATTACAGGTAATCCAATGCCAACTACCGTCTTTATGTTGGGCTCGTAACTCAAGTCCAGCCTGCTTCTCGCCAGTTTCAATAATACAGTTAAGAACTGCTGTAACGGCTGGCAAATCTTGAGGGTAAATCAAGGGTACAAAAGACTTTCCTAAGAGTTCAGATATCTCATAGCCGATCAGATCGGATATCTTGGGCGAGAGATATGTGAATATTGAATCTATTGAATGTTCGTAAATCAAATCATTCGCATTTTCTACTAATCTACGGAATTTAGCTTCACTTTCAGCAAGGGCAGCTTCTGCTAGTTTACGTAAGCTAATATCGCTAGCTATACCTGTTGCACCTAATATATTTCCGGCCTCGCCGCGTAGCGCGATCGCATTAAATATGAGATTGATAAGTCGGCCATCTTTAGCAATTTGAATACTCTCATACTGAAGGAGTGCTTCTCCAGCTAAAACGCAAGTAAAAGCTTCAAAATCTTTCGGAATTTGTTGGGGTGGGAGAAAGTCAGTAAACTGTCTACCGATCATTTCTTCCGGCTCATAGCCGTAAATTTTTTTAACTGCTGGGTTAACAAAAGTATAGCGTCCTTCCAGATCTACAGACCAGATCATATCTTGAGATGTATTGACTAAGCTGCGATATTTGCTCTCACTTTCTTGGAGAGCAATTTCTGCGGCTTTACTGTTAGTAATATTAGTAGCAGTAACTACTAGCTGGTGAATTTGTGAATTGTCGTGGCGCAATGGAGTCACATTTAGCAGCCACCAAGTTTCGTCACTATTGATATAAAATCGCTCCTCAAAAGAAATAGTTTTTCTATATCTAATAGCTTCTGCAAAGTACTGGCAGTAGAGTGTTGCCATATCAGGGGAAAGTGCCTCTGAGATAGTTTTTCCTAGTAGCAATTCTATCGGTACTAGGGTGATTCTTTCCATTGCGGGATTGAAGCGAACGTAGCGAAAATCCGCCCCACCATCCAACACATCTAAGACAAAGATACCGTAGTCTACACCATCCCAAATTCCCTGTAAAAATTGCGCTTGTTGCTGAAGTTGTTGCTCTACTTGTTTGCGTAAGCGCAGCTCGTCGTAGACATCACTAATTTCTGTAGAAACGCCCACCATTCCAATTACTTCGCCAGTGGCGTTACGAACCGGAGATAGTTGACTTTCGTATACTGCATCGGCTAATTCAGTAATCACGCCCTTCACTTTTTCCCCTGCTAGAGCGCGATTTATGCTATCAATAGTATCTGGTATATCTGGGTAAAGTTCCTCAACAAATTTACCAACTACTTCGCCTGCTTGCAATCCGATAGCTTCCAATCCTTTACCTTCAGAAAAGGTAAAGCGACCTTGAGTATCGATCGCAAATAAAATCAAGGGTGCAGATGAGAGTAAAGTTAGCAGTCGGGATTCACTTTGCTGCAATGCGGCTGTGCGTTCTTCTATTCTCGCTTCTAGTTCTTCGTTGAGCTCCCGCAAATTTATTTCTGCTTGCTTGCGAACTGTGATGTCTTGAGCAAAGCCTGTTGTACCAATGATTTTACCTTCGCTATAAATCGGAGTTTTTATTGTTTCGACCCAGGAAGTATTTCCTAGTGCATCGACAACCAATTCTTCAACTACTTTTTGTTGTCCTGAAACAATGACTTGAAAATCGTCTTCACGATATTTTGCCGCTAATTCTGATGGCCAAAGGTCGAAGTCAGTTTTGTCTACTATATCTTCTGGAGTCAAGCCACAAGCTCTGGCGAAGGGTTCGTTAACTGCAATGTATTTGCTTTCTGGGTCTTTGAGCCAAGCAATATGGGGTATATTGTTAAGCAGGGATTTAATCTGGCGTTCTTGTTTTTTTAGGTTTTCTTCTGCTAATTGCCGATCGAGTATTTCTTGTTGCAACTGAGCCACACTCTGTTGCAATTGATCTGTACGCTCCTCAAGGGCTTTTTCTAATTCTGCTTTTGACTGCCGTAAGGCTGACTCTGCCTTTTGGCTTGTTGCTAACTGTGTTTCTAACTCCGCGACGCGATCGCGTAGTATTGTCAATTGGTGCAGCAATTCAGCGGACATAAACTGATTGTTAAGTTAAGCTGTTACCCAATCTACAGTCTAGACCCAATTTTGAGTTACAGGAAAATTAAGCTTACAGAACTTACGATCTTTCCCGCCAAATTTTAATAGATCGATCGCTTCCCCCACTCGCTAAACTCTTCCCATCCCCGCTAAAAGCAAGAGACAAAACATCCCCAGAATGACCGCTGAGAATTTCCAGCAAAACGCCTGTATCTACGTCCCACAAAGAAATTTGACCTTCCCGACCACTGCTAGCTAAAATCTTTCCATCCCCGCTAAAGGCAACAGAGAAAACGCTTTCGGAATTATCTGCGATCGCGTGTAGCAATTCTCCTTTACCATCTCCCCTTACCCGCCAGAGCTTGATCGTACCATCGCGGCTACCGCTAGCTAAAATTTTCCCATCGGGACTAAAAGCTACTGCAATTATCCAGTTTGTATGACCAGACAAAGTACAAATCGATCTGCCAGTAGCAATATCCCAAAGTTGCACAGTTTTGTCCCGACTGCCACTAGCTAAAAACTGACCATTAGGACTAAAAGCTACTGCAAAAACCCCCTCAGAATGACCTGTAATAGTTTGCGTACACTTGCCTTTCTGCAAATTCCACAATCGGATAGTTTTGTCACGACTGCTACTAACTAAACTCTGACCATCAGCACTAAAAGCAACTGTATAAACCCGGTCTGAATGTCCCACCAAACTATACCACCATTTGCCTTTTTTCAAATCCCACATCTGAATAGTCTTGTCGCGACTGCCACTGGCTAAAGTCTGACCATTAGGATTAAAAGCAACACAATTCACCCAATCAGAATGACCTCTAAGCGTATACCACCGATTCCCTGTATCCAGTTTCCAAATCTCAATAGTATTGTCTCCACTACCGCTAGCTAAAGTTTGATTGTCAGGACTAAATGCCACAGAGGTGACTGAATCTAAATGTCCCGTCATCGTATAAATAATTTCCCAAGTTGGCGATCGCAGCGGTACCAATAACTTTTTTGTAACGGGTGGAGGTGCGATCGTAGGCACTGGCATTGTTAACTTAGGAACAGGTCGAGATCCAATTGGTGGTACTATAACTGCCGGCTGAAAATCTAAATCATCCAGCACCTCCGTTGCCGATCTATAGCGACGACTCAAGCTAGTTTCTAACAATTTATCTAAAATATTTCCCAGCTTAGTGCTCACCGAATTTTTCTTCAAATAATCTCGCCATACCCATTTATCCTCGTTGATATCGAACAAATCAAAAGGAGAAAGTTCCGTAAGCAAATGAACGCAAGTAGCGCCTAAACTATATAAATCGCTGGCAAAAACTGCCTGACCTCTAACTTGTTCAGGTGCAACATATTCGGGACTGCCGATAATAGTTCCGGTTCCTCCACCTGGCGTTACTACTTTCGCTGCACCAAAATCAACCAAAGCCAGATTTCCAACTGGGTAACTTAAAAACAAAGAAGTATCAGGAGGTTGCGGAGGTTTTCTAATAATATTGGCTGGTTTAATATCGCGATGAATCACTTGGCGATCGTGAACAAACTGCAAAACAGGTAGTAAATCTTTCAACAAACTCCGAATCTTAGCTTCACTAAAAGCACCTGCGATCGCTAATTCTTCTGCTAAATTTTCACCCCCAACAAATTCCTGAACTAAATATTGGTGGCCATCCTGTTCGAGATGGGCCAGCAGATCGGGAATTTGCGGGTGTTTTCCCAGTTCATCCAGTCTCGCCGCTTCTCGGTTAAATAATTCTGCTGCTTTCTCAGCATTATTAGTACCTAGTGACTGGGGAAAAAACTGCTTGATAACGCAGCGAGGTTTAGACGGTTTATCTTCATCAATTGCCAGAAAAGTTCTACCAAAACCCCCTCTACCAATGGGTTTGATGGCGCGATACCGTTCTTTTAGCAACAGTTTTGCGCCACAAGTTAGGCAAAACCTTGTAGCGTCGGGATTTTGGGGGTTCTGGCAGGAGGGGTTCAGACAATAACTCATAACCGGAAGCAAGAATCGGCATAAGTATATATTGACACTTTCCTGATGATTCTATGACTCTGCTTGGATTTTCAGAGCATACTCTTTAAACCTTTCCAAATCAGCCTGAATTGTCGATTCCACCACGCGGCCCAGAAATAAATTATCCATTAATTTGCCGAGAATGCCAGGAATCGCATAAGCTACTGTTAGCCTCACAATGCTGCTACCTTTGCGATCGTAAAATCTAACTGCACCGCGATTAGGCAATCCATCGACGGATTCCCATTGAATAATCTGACAGGGAACTAATTTCAAAATTCGGGAAAGCCAGCTAAATTCTAAGTTTCCTGTAGCTAGTTTCCACCGGGACAACTCTGGATCTTCTTCGAGAATATGCACTGATTCAATCCACTTCATCCAGCGCGGCATTTGTTCTAAGTCAGACCAAAGACTCCACGCCATTTCTATCGGGATGGCAACTTCTACTTGTACGCTATGTTCTAACCAATCTGACATTTTTTTTAATTGTTAATTGTTAATTGTTAACTGTTAACTGTTAACTGTGTTCAAAACTTAAAACTTGGGTGATGGATTGCGCTGGCGCTCCACCTATCCTACAATTCACTGAATATTGTAGGGTGGGCGCTGCCATAACCTCTGTCCTAATCGTAATATTATGATTGCGGCAGCGCCCACCTTACTAATTAGCCATTAGCCATTAGCCATTAGCGATTAGCCATTAGCCATTTCTAAAATCGCCTTAGCTGCCTGACGGCCGGAAATAGTGGCTCCTTCCATACTATCAATATAGTCTTGTTGAGTGTAACTTCCTGCCAAGAAAAAATTAGCTATCGGTGTTTTTTGAGCGGGACGAAAAGCATCCATTCCCGGTGCTTCGCGATACAAAGATTGAGCTAGCTTAACTACACTATACCAAGTCATATTTAATTCCCGTGCTGATGGGAATAAATCTAAAACTTGCTTAAGGACGTGCTGCGCGATCGCTTCATTATTCTCCTTAATAAATGGATCGCCAGGAGTTAGCACCAACTGTAACAGAGAACCTTCTCCTTTCTTATAGTAATCGGCCGGACTGGCTAATGCCAAGTCAGCAAAACAGGAAAAATCGGCATCTGCGGAATAAAGTAAATTATCTATTCCCACAGCATGACTCAACTGCTTGCGCTTCTCAGGATCGTCTAACTCTGTCACCCACCCATCAAACCGCAATTGCACCGTTGCTACTGGTACTGCATCCAATTTGTAAATATTGTCAAATTCCGACCATTTCCGCCACTCAGTAGGCAAAATTTTCTGCACTCCAGGCACATCTCCGGCGAAAAGGTAAGCATCGGCAGTGATAGTTTCTTCTGTTTCACCTTTCGCGATCGCTAACCCCGTCACGCGAGTTTCGCCGCCATCTTCTGCAAACAAAATTTCCCGCACTCGCCGCCGCGTATAGATTTTAACACCCCGATCTTCCAAATATTTAACAATCGGTTTATGTAAATATTCATTTGGAGAACCCTGCAACATTCGCATCACCGAGGCTTGAGTTCTACAAGCAAAAAACTGAAAAATTGTCAACATACACCGGGCAGAAATATTTTCAGTATCGATAAAACCCAGTGCGTAGGCGATTGGATTCCACATCCGTTTAAGACTGCCATTATTACCGCCTTGACCTCTAAACCAGTCAGCAAAACTAATATTATCTAGCTTGCGAATAGTTCTCATTGCCCCATCAAAGTCTACCAAACCGCGTACAATTGGACTCGTAGCCAGAGCAATCGAATTTTGAATTTTATCTTGTACAGATAACTGAGATGTGGTAAAGAAAGCCTTTAAACCGTTAAAGGGAGCGCCAGCAATAAACCGAAAATCTAGAACTCCCGTCTCGCCGCCTCTATTAATAAAAGTATGAGTGTGTTCTTTGAGGAGCAAATTATCAAAAGCTCCTACTTTTTTCATCACTTCAAATAAGTTATAATAGCAGCCAAAAAAGACGTGCAAACCCATTTCTACGTGATTCCCGTCAGGATCGACCCAACTCCCCACTTTACCGCCTACGAAAGGTCGGGATTCAAAAATTTCTACTTGATGTCCGGCATCGACTAAATCGATGGCACAAGTCATGCCAGCTAGTCCAGCACCCGCGATCGCAACCCGCATTTTACCTCTTCCTTTTGTATGCCATTACAGATTATAACTCGGTGTGTAATGGGATTGTTGGGCTGCGGTTACAGCAACAATTTCCTGAGCAAAAATTCAGATTCTTTCCAAATAGTTCTCTACAACCTTAACCTCAAAGGGTGTACCGGACTTTTTAGGCAGCCATCCCATCTGCAATGCCTGTTGTATCCACAATGCCACCTCTGAAGGCGTTACCGGGCTTATTGCATACCTCCGCTCGATTCTCCAAGCTCGAATTTCTCCTGATTGATCTTGAAGTTGCACAGGCACGAGTTCACCATGAACTAGGCTGAATCCCTGTGGATGGAGACGATCCGTCACAATCACTAGCACTGAGCCAGGTTCTTGAGCGTGTTCGACTGCAACGTGAAGACACCCCTCCGGGTAATCTGCTTGCCCATTAGTGGCTTGCCTGCGGATGAGCCAGATGAATCGTTCTCCTTCAACAACTATTTTTCGTGTGCCTTTTTTCGGGATGGACATTTATTTCACTTGCCTTGCTCTTAACTCCAAAAGTGAAACAAGTACAGACGATCGCTCTATCCAAAGATACATTTACGCGGGCGATCGCAACCAGCGCCACTTTTGTATAATAGGGGAATCTTACCTGTCGTCAGACGAATTGCTCACTGAATGAATAACTTATTAACTCGTATTACCCAAATACCCGGTCAGTGCGGTGGTCGCCCTTGCATTCGAGGCATGAGAATTCGGGTAAGCGATATTTTAGAAATGTTAGCAGAAAATGTTAGTGTTACTGAAATTTTAGAAGACTTCCCCGATTTGGAATCTGAAGACATCCAAGCCTGTCTGCTGTTTGCTGCCCGACGCACTGATTTCCCTCGTTTAACAGCATGAACATTTGGATTGATGCTCAGTTACCTCCTACCTTAGCAAGTTGGATCGCTAATACCTTTAACATACAAGCTTCGGCACTACGGGATCTTGGGTTAAGGGACTCAAGAGATATCGAGATTTTTGAGGCGGCACGAACTGTTAATGCAGTAATTATGACAAAAGATGGTGACTTTGTTGACTTGGTATGTCGGCTAGGAATGCCGCCCCAAATTCTTTGGCTGACTTGTGGCAATGTCACGAATCGTTACCTGCGTCAACTTCTCATTGTCACGCTACCCGACGCATTGGAAAGATTACGAGAAGGAGAATTGATTGTAGAAATTAGTAGCACACCCTAAGCGATCGCATCGTGAGTGTAAGTTTTTCCGTCAGAATCACAAACTGACAGTGAAATAATCGCTTCAAACTCCGCATTGATGATTCCAGTAATCATATATTTTTCTTTGTGCGTCCGCCGAATCTACGGACATGGCGGGAACCAATGCGGACAATCCAAATTTGAGCGTCGGGGTGACGTAATTCGAGGTTCGCGCAGGCATCAATTTCACTGGCATTAACTTCAAAGTCTCCAGTTTCAATGTCTATCGCTACAATTTTGCCATGATTACTTGATTCAACTTGTGGGTAAACAAGAGATTCGTAAATCTCGTCACCGCGTCGAGCAAATTCTTCTTTGCTGTATTGCGGTTGCCGGACTGCCATAGGATCTACTCCTGATTTCCGTTTAGACTCTTCTATTCTAGCCTGTCTGCCGTTAGCTATTCATCGCCGCCTCTGTTATAACGTCCACAACTTCTTTAGCACGAGAAATCATCGGAACATGACTTGATTCTAAAACAATAGTTGTTGCATTCATTCGCTTAGCAAAATCATGTTGTAGTTCAGGCGAAACAGCTTTGTCATTGTTCGCAACAATATACCAACTTGGCTTATTTTTCCACGCTGGCGAATCTATCTTTGCTTCTAACAATGACGTAGATGGCGGGTTTTGAGTAGCATACATCAATGCTGATTTTTCTGCCGGAATGTCGCCAGCTAAAATTGTTTGTACCCTTTCTTTTGAAATCCAAATAAAGCCTTCTTGTTCTTGAAAGTGCTCCGATGGCGATGCAGATTCGTACTTACTCATCAAATCTATCATCGATTCGCCAGCATCAGGAGCAAGTGCAGCAATATAGACTAACCCAGAGACTCGTTCATCGTTACCAACTTCACTAATAATCATACCTCCCCATGACTGACCAACCAGAATACATTGACCTTCTATGCGATTCAAAGCGCGTTTTGTGGCAGCAACATCATCGGCTAATGATGTCAGCGGGTTTTGAACTGAGACAACTTCGTAACCTTCCGCCAACAACATTGAAATAACTTCGCTGTAACTAGACCCATCTATCCAGAAACCATGAACTAATACAATGTTTTTAACTTTTGTCATGATGGTCTTTCCCTTTCACCACCATAATTTTGTTCACATCACATTGTCAATCGAGTCTGTTAAAAGTGCAGTTAACTGCCACTTTCTTTTATAGTCATCGAGCAAGGCTTTTTGTTGTGGTGTCAACTCATAAATTTCTTGCATTCTCTAACATTAATTCCCACACGCT
Organism: Kamptonema animale CS-326; assembly: GCF_028330895.1. Taxonomy (NCBI): domain Bacteria; kingdom Bacillati; phylum Cyanobacteriota; class Cyanophyceae; order Oscillatoriales; family Microcoleaceae; genus Kamptonema; species Kamptonema animale. The sequence goes on from NZ_JAQMUA010000097.1 coordinate 11,831, forward strand.
ACTACAAACATCAAAACATTGGCATCAATTGCAGCGGCCCAATTCCCAACTCTTTCGGTGGAACAGATCGCACCTCAAACAAAGCCATCATATCCTTATACTGAGGCTGACCGCGCGACGCACCCGTGATTCCCTTAGAAATAATCAAACCGCACCAACCCTTAGTAACTTGACAGCGGCGATCCCACTTTTTCCTAGCTTCCTCATGCACCGGATCGTCTGCTACAAATTCACCAAACAAGTATAAATCACCACTATGAGCCTGTAAAATCCCTAAATCATAATGCTCATCGGCAAACATATCTTCCCCCGGATTAAAACAAAAAGCCTTAATCCCTCCCGCTTCTTGCAAATCATTAATCATTGTCTTTGCCTTCGGCGCTGAAGTTTGGATCAAAACCACAGGCAAACCATCTCCTACTGCTTCAATATCAGTATCCGCAGGTTGATGAAACAGACCCTTTTCTCGCAGGAAATTGACCGTTTCCCAAGGCAATACACCGATGCTAAGTAAAGAATTTGGCGGCACTAAATCATCCCGGAGCAGCGGCATTTCGATGTCATCATCATCGTCATCGTCATCATCAGCAACCATATCCCAAAGTTCTTCAGCCACCTCCGGCATAGTCGCAACCTTCACTGGCATCAACTTATTTTCCCCATCTGATTGAGGAACCGGGATGCGGTAGCGCGTGGAAATACTAGGAAACTGACCGTCGGCAAGCTTCCGGTGCGATGCCCGTAAAAAGCGGTGAAAAGCTTCTAATGCAACTAAAACAGTTAGCGCCTCTTCTTCATAAAGAATAGAACGTAATCCTTCTAAAGGATGGAGATTACCAAAATTAGGCTCTATTTCCGAGGCGGGCAAGCTAGCTAAATCAACATCATCGTCATCGTCATCACTTTCATTGCTACTTTCAAACGTGACAAATAAGCAATCTTGACCTAAAAAAGCCTGTTCTAAATTTTCAAAAGATTCTTCATTTACTACCCGTTGCCGAAACTGTTTTAGGGAATCTAGAGAACGGTATAGCAACACCCCATAATCCATCCCTCCCCTACCCAGTACGGAGACGTAAATAGTAGCAACATCCCACTGATTCAACTCAATCGAAACAATTTGATGTTCGGCCAAGCTATCCCAAGGCGCATCCTGCCAAATATTCCCGGCTTTTTCCCGCAAAGATTCCGCGTATTGAGGCGGTAATTGAGGTGGCTGATTGAGAGCAACTTCTTGCATTCCCCGGAATATTTCGTCAATTAAAGGCAAATCCGGTACGTAATCGATCGCAATATCTAAATCCTGAAGCACGCCCCGCAGGAAAAACTGAATTTGTCTGTCTTTAACTACTATTTTTTGGGGACGAGCAACTGGAGCCGGACTTTGAGGATGTTCCATCGCCCGTAGCAAGGAGCGTACAACAGCTTCCGGCCCAGTTTCAGGGGCTACCACGTCCATTGCTCGTACTACTCCTTCCGAACCGTCTACCCAAAGAATGCAGTCGCCAGGGCCTTCCATGTCTTCCTCCGACATCGCATCAGGAGACAATGGGCGGCGATCGCCTTCCCACACGCTGGGAATTTGCTGTAAGTTTTGTAGCCGACGGAGAGTAGTTCGATTGAGAGCTGCCATAGAGTAAGCCCGAAAGGGTGAAGCATTAATGCGGTGTATTGAGGTTTATTACCGCTTCTCAATCATAGAACCTTATGGTTCGGGAGGGCATCGGGCTTTAAGTACGGAGATCCAGGACGGACAAGGGGGCTAATTCCTGTAAAATAATATTAAGGATAAAATTAAAGAATTATCTCAGATACACAGTATCAGGAGTTCGGAAAGCCGATGACACAAGCCATTTCTGAAAAACAGGGCATTCAGATGACTGAATCCGCCATCCGCCAAGTTCTGTCTTTAAGGGACAAACAGGGTAAAGACCTCTGTTTGCGGGTAGGTGTACGCCAAGGCGGTTGCTCTGGAATGTCTTACATGATGGATTTCACCGACCCCAGCACCGTTGGAGAACACGATGAAGTATTTGACTACAACGGTTTTCAGGTAGTTTGCGATCGCAAAAGCCTTCTTTATCTCTACGGTTTGGTACTAGACTTCAGTGATGCTATGATCGGCGGCGGTTTCCAGTTTACTAACCCCAATGCTAGTCAAACCTGCGGTTGTGGCAAGTCCTTTTCTGCCTAAAATCAGAACTGACGACTGGAGTTCAAAAGTTATGAGTTATGAGTTATGAGTTTTAAATAATAATTATTTAACTCAAAACTCAAAACTTTTTTTTTCTCTTCCCCTTCCCCTTCCCTTTCCCTTCCCTTTCCCTTTCCCTTTCTCTAACTAAACAATGACCAAAACACCTGAAGAACTTTTTCAAGACGGATTAGAGCGCTACCAAGCTGGCGAAACCGCTTCGACATTGATTCCAGTATTTAAGGAAGTATGCGATCGCGCTCCCAAAAATGGCAACGCCTGGACTAGCCTCGCTTGGCTGTACCTTTTAGACAACAAGCCCGCCCCAGCCCTGAAAGCAGCAAAAACCGCAGTCAAACTTAATCCTCACGATCCCCAGTCTCGCATTAACATGGCCTTGGCGATGCTGGAACTTGGCGAAAAAGGAGTGCGTCCTCATATAGAAATGGCGCAGCAGATGGTTATGGCTTCCTCAGAATGGCTAGAGGAAGTTAAAAAAAATCTTGAAGAAGGATTAACTAAAAAACCAGATTGGAAGAGTTTAATCCGAGTCAAGCAATGGCTGCTAGAGGCCTAAAGAACTAAATCTATTTCTCAGGGAGGATGAAGACTTTAAATCTTCCTCTTTGTTGAGAAATTGTAATAATTCATTAAATAACTTTATAGAAAATTCATAAAACTGATGTTAGGATTTGAAAACTTCGGTGATTAACAATCATTGTTGCCCGTTTTTAGACCACCTTAGATAATACCAGGAGTTGTGTGATTATGACTAATGACAGCAACGTTAATGTGAGACCCGCAACCCGCAATCACAAAGGTTTTTTTGTTCAGCCAGCTTCCTATAAGCTGATGAGTATCGATAAGTCTGGATGGGCTTTGATTTGTCTTGATAACGCCGTGTGCCACTATGTTGACCCCGATAATTTACAACTTCCCCATAAATCTACCGAAGCCTAATATTAAACTGGCACTCGCACAGATTTTAATATGCGATTTATAAGTAGCTGTCCTGGTTCCAGAGACAGCCACTTTTTTAGGTAAAAGTTAAGGGCTAATGGCTAATTGCTAATGGCTAATGGCTAATGGCTAATGGCTAATTGCTAATGGCTAATGGCTAATGGCTAATGGCTAATTGCTAATGGCTAATTGCTAATTGCTAAGAGATAAGTAAGTATACTTAATAAAATTAAAAAGATCTGTAGCTGGGATTGAGTCCTCAAACCCTAATCTTTGTTAACAGTTAACAGTTAAGAGTTAACAGTTAACAGTTAACAGTTGACAGGTAATGCTCAAAACCACGGCCATTCTGCCAGCGGAGAAAATTCTTGAGGTTCAGCTATAAATCCGTTACTTTGCCGGATAGCCTCTTGCCGCCGGGCAAAATTCCACTGCCGCCGCCGCCATAGTGCGATACCAGTAATAAACAGCAACGCAGGTGTCAAACCGATAAATACATAAACAATTTGCATTATTAACCCCCCGTATACACCTATGTGCAGCGGGAACAACAAATTCAGAATTCGCTCTGCCAAAGATACTTTGAAAGCATTCTTCACCAGCAAAACTTTACCGCTATACTGGTCGAGAGCGACTTCACTATTACCATTTGGGTGAATAACTTCCTGGGGTAATTTTTTTGCTACCTTCACAACTCCATCTGGTTTTTGGGGAAGAGAAATAAAGGTAATTTCCCCTCCTGGCAAAGCCGCTTCTGCCTTTTGTAAAATGATATCCACTGCCATTGGTGATTTGTCAACAACAGTAGATGTCGGTTCCGAGAGTTTTTGCGTACCAGTCAGCCAGTAAACTCCAGGTTCAAAGTGAGAGTAAAAAATCATTGCCGTCCCAGTAAAAGCAATCAAAATCAGAAATATTACGGATACAATTCCCCCAGTTCTGTGAATATCGTAGTTAATCAGGTGACTGGGTGCCTGCCACCTGATTTTTAAACTTAAATTCAGATTTTTCCAAGTTGGTAATAAAATTATTCCAGTTATACCTAGCAGCAACAATAATAGACCACAACTACCCACGACTAACCCACCAGTTTCACCCGCAAGTAAAGTGATGTGAAGGTCATAGAGGAAAGTCATTAGCGTGCGTCCCCACTGTTGTTTACCAAGGAGTTCTCCTGTATAAGGATTGATGTAAACAAAGAAATAATTCCCATTTGTTGAGGTCATTCCTATTTTGTAAGACGCATCTGGCTTTTTCGGCAACTCAATGTAACCGAGCATTAAATCAGGATAGGCTTTTAGAGATGTATCGAGTGCTGACTGTAGAGGTATGCGATCGCCTTGGGGAACGACAAAGGACAACTGAGGATTGAGAGAGCGATCGATTTGATGCCAAAAGACTAAGGAACTGCCCGTTAAGCCGATAATTACCAGTAGAATTCCTACCATGATACCGACATAGCGGTGTAGGGTAAATGCGAGTTGGCGTAATTTCATGTTAAGACTCTGCTTAGAAAATGGGAATTTGGGTTTAAATTTGTTAACAATCCCTCGCCCCCAACAGTCTGAGCCAATCACAGGGACATTGAGTTCAAACAACTGACGGGAAAGTAACGATCTATGTCAATAAGCTGGAAATTATCACTAATTTTTTGCAGTAACCTGCTCAAAATAGAATAACTCCGCTGCCAATGTCAAGTAAATATTTAAATTATTTATTGAAAATTATTCTCTAGTTTTTTGGTAAAATCTACTTGTGTACTGTTGGCCAATTTGGAGACGCGCCTAAAGCAATGCCTCTCTTAGCTGCCCCTAATCCAACCACAAGCTGCTAACAAGTAAGTTTGAGGACGATCGCTGGAAGATAACTTATGAAATTTTATAGTTATATTAAAAATAGTTATTTATGGCTGCTTGCCCAGTTCGATAAATCAGTCTGAGATATGTGGCTCTAATTAAGAATTAATACTAATAAGCTCTCGCAGTAGCTAGAGAAAAATTTATTGAGGAGGAAGATGGGGAGTATTGAGTTTTGAGATGGCTTCGTACCTCCCAACGCGCTTTACCCTGCGGGTAGGCTAGGTCAACGCTGTGCATAAGTTTTGAGTTAGGAATTTTCCCAGTCCCCATCCTCCCTAAAAGTCTTGAGGTGAGAAGTTAAGGACGGCGGTTAAGCTGAGCTGTGGTAATTTCTCACAATTCCTAACTCAAAACTCTCTTCCCCTACTCCCTATCTTCTAAGCAGAAGCCAAAATTTCTTCTAACGCTTCCCTTAAAGCCGGATATTGATATTCAAAACCAGAAGATAAAGTGCGTTTCGGTAAGACTTGCTGACCTTCCAAAACCACTTTTGCACCGTCTCCCAGCAAAACCTCCAAGGCAAAACCTGGCACGGGTAGCCAAGAAGGGCGGTTTAAAACATCTCCTAAAGTTTGACAAAATTGGGTCATGCGAACCGCGTTAGGTGCTGTGGCGTTGAAAACTCCCTCAACTTGGGGATGCGTAAGCGAGAACAAAATTAGATTAACCACATCCTCCCGGTGAATCCAAGAAAACCACTGCTTCCCAGTACCGATGGGGCCGCCAGCAAAGAGTTTAAAAGGAGCTAGCATTTTCGCGATCGCACCTCCCATTCCCAACACAATACCCAGCCGCAAAATCACCAGCCTTGTCCCCGCACTCTTCACAGGCCGAGCCGCCGCCTCCCAAGCTTGACAAACTTCAGCCAGAAAATCATCCCCAGGGGAACTACTTTCCTCAAAAGCCGCCGTTTCACTCGTACCGTAATAGCCGATCGCAGAGCCACTCACTAACACAGAAGGCTGAGGATTAGCATTAGCGATCGCCTCCACCAATTTTTCAGTAGTCAGCTTGCGGCTGTCCATAATTTCTTGTTTGCGTGCAGCCGTCCAACGTTCCTCAGCGATGGGAGCCCCCGCCAGATTCACCACACCCTCACAACCCCCTAGAGCCTGCTGCCAAGAACCCGAAGCTGTGGGAGTATAGGCGATAATTTCCAAATTGGGATAGGCTAAAGCTGGAAAAACTCGCCGAGCTCTTGCTACATCGCGACTCAAAACCAGCACTTGATGCCCTGACTCATGTAGCCGTTCCACCAGCCGGCTGCCTACAAATCCCGTTGCTCCTGCGATCGCTACTTTCATTAATCGAACTTACTCCAAAGGTTGTGGTCGATTGAACTTTACTCCAAACCTGTTCTAGATTATACAGATTAGCTTCATTCGGGGTAATAGGGACATCCACACAACCCTTGAGCAATGCGATCGAAAAGGGGAAGGGGAAAATTAAAAATTCTCTTGATTGCGCCTTCGGCTTTCCGCAAACAGGAAAAGAGAAAGGGGAGGTTAGGAAAGGATGAAGGATAAAATTTTTTTACTGATGCTTTTCCTCTTCCTCAACCCCGTCTGCTTTCCCTTCGTTAAACTTAAATAGGATATGTGAGGAGCATAAATAATGCCTGTAAAGAAATCACGACTTCTAATAATTGCTGCCGTAGTTGCAGCAGGTAGTGCAGCGACCTATTTTTACTTCAAAGGCTTCGCCAGCAAAGTATTTAGCCCCCAAGAACTTGCCCAAGTCGTACCGCCAGAAGCAATAATGGCCACTTTTATCTCTCCCAATCCCGGAGCTCTGATTCAGTTGCAGCGATTTGGTACTCCTGAAACTCAAAAGCTAATCGAGCGGAGTTTAAGCGACTTCCAAAAGCAGAGCTTAGCTGGCAGCGATATCGATTTTGACAAAGACATCAAACCTTGGGTCGGCGGGGTCGCTATTGCCCTACTTCCACCCTCAAAAACTGCTAAAACCGAACCCCCAAAACTATTAGTTGCTGTCACTATTAAAAATAAAATCAGCGCTTGGAATTTTGCCAATAAATTGAAAGCACAACAAGGGGCAACAGCCCAGGAAAGCGAATATAAGGGAGTTAAAATTTCTGATGTGACCGAAAAAAGCGGGAAGCGTTACAGCGTAGCTTTACTTGGCAATCAATTAGCGATCGCTCCTTACAGAAAGACGGTGGAAGCAGCCGTTGATACATTCCAAGGGAAAGCTAATATTGCCAACAAACAGGATACCTCTGCTATTTTTGCCAAAAGTGCAGGAGTGGCAAATCCAATTGCCACTATTTTCATTGCTGACTATCCAGCTTTGATGCAGCAATTGCGGGAAAACTTGCCAGACAATTCTAAACTGCCCTCAACTGCTTTATCGCAATTTAAACAAATTAAATCGGTGGTTATGGGCCTTGGAGTAGACGATCGGGGTGTGAGGTTGAAAGTGGTTTCGCAGTTAGACCCATTATTAGCAGCAAAAGAGCCACAACCACAGACAGCGCGCAAATTAGCCGCAAGATTTCCAGCAGAAACAGTCGCCTTGGTTGGGGGAAAAGGACTCAGTAAAATTTGGTCGCAGGTAACAAGTGAGGCAAAAGACGATCCTGAAGTTGCCAAGGGAGTTATACAGGTAAGGCAGGGTTTTCAAAGGTTAGATTTGAATGCAGATCGAGAGGTTTTTGGTTGGATGGATGGGGAATTTGCAGTGGGCGCGATCGCGTCTAAGGAAGGGATTTTATCGCAGTTGGGTATGGGAGGAGCGATGATTTTTGAAACCAGCAATCGCGCTCAAGCTGAAGCGACGCTGAAGAAACTTGACGCGATCGCTCGCAGTAACCCATCAGTAAGTGTAGCCCCCAGAAAAATTAAGGATACAGAGGTAACGGAATGGAAAATTCCGCAGCAGGGGACGGTATTTGGTCACGGTTGGCTGAGCCCGAATTCAGTTTTTATAGCTTTTGGCGGGCCTCTGATCGATGTAATTATTGCACAACCCCAGCCATCTGTTAGCAGTCTCAGTTCCTTTGCGATCGCGAAGTCTTTAGCCCAACCCAGTCAGGGTTATCTTTACTGGGATGTGGAAAAAACTATGGCTTGGGCAAACCGTTATGTTTTGTCTGTACAGCCGACTTTATTACCACCCGAAACCGCAACATTATTGAATTCAATTCAGGGAATTGGCATCGGCACAACTTACCCCGATCCCTCAACTGCTCAAGTAGAGATGCTGTTGGGGTTGAAGACCAAAAGCTAGGTAATTATTAACGATGATTCTATCCAGAAATAGCGGATTATCCTGTCCAAGCAACACTTAGATTAAAGGCCAAGATATAATAGGATTATCTACATATAGAATTACTAAAATTTTTGCCCAATTGCTAAGTGGTAATAAAAGTAGTATAATCAACGACTGAGTGTAGTCAGCTATGGCACTGCATTCATACCATACTAGAGAAAAAATACAAAAAATGACTGTTGCTACTAATACAAATCTCGGACTTGCTTCGCGCTTAGTAAATGGCGTACTTTCCATTAAGCCTTTAGCTAACTTGGCAAAACACCAGGCCCGCGAAATGATGATTAAACGAGCAGAAAAAATAGGAGTACATTGGCGAGAGGAAGCGCAAGCACTTTTAGCCCGTAACTGGGATGCAGAAATGCAAAGCGTACAAAATCCAAACTTAAGTTACCCTAAGTATTATCTAACATCATTCCATGCTTACGAACAGGGTAATATGAGCTGGGAAGCAGCAACAGAAGTTGGAGTTGCAGCGCGTGCAGTTCATGCGGGAATTTGGCCAGAAGCAGGCGCAGAAGGCGACGCGAAACTTCGCCAAAGTTATCACGACATTCTTAAAGAGCAAATTGTTAGCGAACCCCTTGACATTTTAGACTTGGGCTGTAGTGTCGGCATGAGTAGTTTTGCCATGCAAAATACCTATCCGCAGGCGAAGATTACAGGAGTAGATTTATCGCCTTATTTCCTCGCAGTTGCCCAGTATCAATCACAACAACAAAATCGCAAAATTAATTGGGTTCACGCAGCAGCAGAATCAACAGGTTTACCCTCAGCATCTTTTGATTTAGTTTCCATCTTTTTAGTGTGTCACGAATTACCACAAGCTGCAACAATGCAAATATTTCGTGAAGCCAAGCGATTGTTACGCCCTAATGGACATTTGGCAATGATGGACATGAATCCTCAATCGGAAATTTATGCCAAAATGCCACCTTATATCTTGACTTTGCTCAAAAGCACTGAGCCTTATTTGGATCAGTATTTCAGCTTAGATATAAGCGCAGCTTTACTAGAAGCAGGTTTTGCCACACCGACAATTACTTGTAATAGTCCTCGGCATCGTACTGTTATTGCCAAAGCAATAAACTAGGGGCTAGGGGCTAGGGGCTAGGGAAAGAG
>NZ_JAQMUA010000098.1:0-4273 GCF_028330895.1 Kamptonema animale CS-326
CCCATAGACCCAATAAATCACTATTAGAACTTTCCAGCTCTCGGCGGTAGCCTTCCAAAGTCCAAATTCCGCCAAAACAAAGCTGGTCGAGTTCGACGGCTGCTGGCAGGTGTTCTAGTGCAAGATGTTTAATTTCTATCAAAGGCACAGCGGTCAATTGTACACTAGAAAATAAACTAGGGCTTAACCCTCTTAAGTAACAAATCCTTCCTAGTCTAGGTCATTTAGCCTCTAGTCCCCAGTCTATATCTCGCGGCTAATGATTAATGACTAATGACTAACGACTAATGGCCAAAAACACTTAATTATTACGATGGTATCAATTCAATCTGTTGAAGTTCAAAATTCTGGACTTCAGTATCTACCTGACTCTAAAAATACCCCGCAGACTCGTTCGCCGAATCAGGAACTTTTACCGCTCACAGCTAGAGTTAACAGTCAAGATCGCTTGGAGATCGGGGGTTGCGATGTAGTTAACCTGGTTGAGCAATTTGGTTCGCCGATCTATATTTTAGACGAAGTGACATTGCGAACGGCTTGCCGCCAGTACCGGGAAGCCTTAAAACGTTACTATCCGGGTGAGTCTCAGGTACTTTACGCTTCTAAGGCGTGGAGTTGTATGGCGGTTTGTGCGATCGCATCCTCCGAAGGCTTAGGTATCGACGTGGTATCTGGGGGCGAAATCTTTACTGCTCTGCAAGCTGGCGTTAGTCCTAACAAACTCTACTTTCACGGTAACAATAAATCTCGCAGCGAACTAGAACTAGCGATCGAAAGCGGCTGTACTATTGTCGCCGATAACTGGCTAGAATTATCAACTCTGGTTGACATTCTAGAAAATAGAGCAACCCAACCAGTGCGCGTCATGCTGCGGTTTACTCCAGGGATCGAGTGTCACACACACGAATACATTCGCACAGGCCACCTTGATAGCAAATTTGGGTTCGATCCCAACGATCTCGATCGAGTCTTTGCCTTCCTAAGCAAACAGCCCTCATTATCCTGTATTGGCCTACACGCTCACATCGGTTCGCAGATTTTTGAACTGCAACCCCACGAAGATTTAGCAGTAGTCATCGCCGAAGCATTCGTCAAAGCAAGTCACTACGGCCTACCTGTGGGGGAACTCAACGTTGGCGGCGGCTTAGGCATCAGCTATACTGAAGCGGACGATCCTCCCAGTATCGAAGCTTGGGTAAAAGTAATTGGCGAATCGGTAGCAGCAGCTTGTCAAAAGCTGGAAATACCTTTACCGAAATTGCTTTGCGAACCAGGGCGATCGCTGATTGGTTCAGCTTGCGTCACCGCTTACACAGTTGGCTCTCAAAAAGTCATTCCCGGAATGCGGACTTATCTAGCTGTAGATGGCGGGATGTCAGACAACCCGCGTCCGATTACCTACCAATCAGTATATCGAGTAGTCGCAGCCAACCAAATGTCTGCTCATTTAACAGAAACAGTAACAATTGCTGGCAAACACTGCGAATCAGGCGATATTGTGATTAAAAATGCTCAGTTGCCAGTATCAAAACCGGGAGATGTCCTGGTCGTAATGGCGACAGGTGCTTACAATTACAGCATGGCCTCTAACTATAATCGGTTGCCTCGACCAACAGCCGTTTTAGTCAGAGATGGGGAAGCAAACGTTATCATACAGCGTGAAACTTACCAAGACTTACTGAGGCAAGACCGCTTGCCCGAAAGACTCGTCAAACAAGTGGAATAAAAGACGGTTCATGTTTCATGGTTCATGCTTCATGGTTCAAGGTTCATGGCTAGCAGCGAACTATGAACCATGAACAATCAACAATCTAGTTTTGACATTAACAGTGCGGGCTTTTTGCAATATCCCCCTGTATCTTTTTTAATTCACGGGCTGGATCTCGGATTGGTCTTTGCCCTAGCGTACATGGTGCTTGTCATTATTGGAGAACGCCGGACGCTATGGATGGTACGGGGGTTTATTGTTCTGATGTTAGCTACAGCGGTAAGTAACTGGGCTGGGTTGAGGTTGCTGCACATTGCCCTCAACAGCTTAGTCACTGGTTCCGCTGTGGCAATGGCAGTGATCTTGCAATCAGAATTTCGCAGATTGCTGGAACAATTGGGTCGGGGTGAAATTCTGCAATTGTTTGGCCCAGGTCGCAGGTCTATTCCTGAGCCTGATAGTGTGATTGATGAAATTGTGGACGCAGTTAAAGAACTTTCACAAAATCGTACTGGAGCTTTACTCATCCTTGAAACTGACTCTCCGATTGACGAGCGGGATTTTTCAGTACCAGGTGTAAAGCTGAATGCTGAAGTTTCAAAAGAACTTTTGCAGACTATCTTTCAGCCAAAAACTTTGCTCCACGACGGGGCGACTCTGATTAGAGGTTCTCGAATTGTGGCGGCGGGGGTGATCTTGCCGCTGTCAGAGCGTACTGCGTCGCGGCAGTTGGGAACTCGTCACCGAGCGGCGATGGGCATTACAGAGCGAGTGCAAGCTTGCATCTGTGTGGTTGTCTCTGAGGAAACGGGTTCTATTTCTTTGGCTCAGATGGGAAATTTAAACCGACCTTTGACGAGTAGCAAACTCAAGGAGTTGCTAGAGGCAAAGCTTAACCCCTCTGAGGGAGAGGGAGTAGCGCCGCCAATCCCTATAGGCAATCTGGGACGGCAGATAGGCTATAGGGCATCGGCTATGATTTCGCGGATATTACGCCGTCCGCCACCAAGTAATCGCGATAAAAATTGAGGCAGTTAACAGTTAACAGTTAACAGTTAACCAGAATAGGTTTCCACCTCGGAATTATATATGAGTGCAAAGTTAAGCGTTTTACAAGAATTGCCTGCTGACCTCGATCGGGAAAGATTGCCCAAGCACGTAGCAGTGATTATGGATGGAAATGGCCGCTGGGCTAAGCGTCAGGGGTTGCCTCGAATTGCGGGTCACAGTCGGGGAGCGAGTACGCTGAAGGAGTTGCTACGGTGCTGCAAGGATTGGGGCATTGAAGCGTTAACTACCTATGCTTTTTCGACTGAGAATTGGGGCAGACCTCTGGAAGAGGTAGACTTTTTGATGAGTTTATTTGAGGGGAAGCTGCGCCAAGAATTGCGGGAGATGGTGCAGGAGGGGGTAAAAATTAAGTTTATGGGAAATTTACAGGCTTTGCCGAAGTCTTTGCAGGCAGAAATTGAACGTTCTGTGGCTGAAACTGAGCAAAATCAGGGGATTCGGTTTACTGTGGCGACGAATTATGGAGGGCGTGAGGAGATAGTGCAGGCGGCTCGTGCGATCGCGTCTCAGGTGAAGTTGGGGCAGTTGCAACCGGAGGAGATTGATGAGGCTTTATTTAAACGCTATCTCTATACGGCTGATGTTTGCGATCCCGATTTGTTAATCCGCACGAGTGGAGAAATGCGGTTGTCAAATTTTATGCTCTGGCAGATCGCTTATGCGGAAATTTATATTACTGATACTTTGTGGCCTGATTTTGACCGCAAGGAGTTTCATCGCGCTCTCTATGCTTACCAACAAAGGAATCGTAGGTTTGGGAAAGTTTGAATGAAGAAAGAAGAGAGAGATGGGGAGGATAGGAGGATGAGGAATTTTTAAGTTTTTCAACTCAAAACTCAATACTCAAAACTCCCAATCCTCCCCTCTCTCTCTTCCTTCTTACAAACAGGTGCGATTAACCTTGGTTGTAGGATTCTGAAGGGGTGATATTTAATCCAACTTCAGCGGCTAAACGGCTCAGCATCGATTGATGGCGCTTCTTAGCAGCGCGATCGCGATTCATCATCAAGGAGCGAGCTTGCTCTGAAATAGGCATAACTGGTGTCGGATCTGTTTGGTCAACTGCTGCTTGACTCTCTACGATCGCACTTGGGTTATTGCAATAAGTTACACCGCGATAGGTCAAGTTTACGCTCGGTTGCAACAGTGGAGCTTTCTTAAGATTGCGGAACCGCCAATCTAAACCCCGATACTTGCCGCCGATGTTACCTTCAACGGTTTCAACTACGGGAGGAGTGTATTCGTAACTAATGCCGCGATATTTGAGTTTCATGGTCTTCGCCTCTTCTGTCAATAGTGTGGTGAACTGAGGCGCGTTCCTTCGGGAGTTGTCCCTACTTCCGTCTCGTTCGCCTCTATAAAACTAGAGGCAATTAAGATGAACGATTTATTTTTCTTTCTGTATTCATTGTTACTGTTTTTTCGGCAAATGTCAAGTCTGTAATAAAACTTAACTATTTAGACGAAGAAGGGGCTAGGGGAAGAGCGGGGGAG
>NZ_JAQMUA010000099.1:0-11572 GCF_028330895.1 Kamptonema animale CS-326
AGAACCAATGCCAGCGGTTAAGAGGGAGCGGGGGGGCAGAGGAGCAGAGGGGAAATCTTTATCTTTCCTGTTCCATCTCCACCATCTCCACCATCTCCCCCGCTCTCCCGCTCCCCCGCTCCCCCGCTCCCCCGCTCCCCATCTCCCCCGCTTCCCATCTCCCCATCTCTCTTGCAATAGTAAAGGGTATAAAATCCAAGACAGGTAAGGGCGATCGCGGCGACTGCGGAGGGAAGGCGCACCGCAAGAATGTTAACGCCGATGGTGCGATAGGCGATCGCCATCAACCAGTAAATTAAAGGTGGCTTGTCAAAGCGCGTCTGACCATTGAAATAGGGGGTAATCCAGTCTCCTGTCACTGTCATCTGGCGGGCGGCTTCAGCAAATAACGGTTCTGTCTCATCAACTAGGCCGCCATGTCCCAAATTCCATAAGAATGCTACCCAGCTAAGGGCGCACAGCCACAAAAGCGATATTGCCAAAGCTTGGGAGGGGCGCTTTACTTTATATTTCAACAAATCTGCGAGCTCGCTAATCCTAAATTTCATCCAGCTTTAAATAGTCTGTGAGTTGTTGCTTTGTTAGTCGGAATCTCCAGAGATTAATTTAGCTGGAAAGTTCACTCCTGGATCATATTAAAGCAAGGCTGATAGCTGGAGAAGAAGGCGGCGATGCTTTAGGCTAAGGAAAATGCTATCTTCAGCTAGACCTTGAGCAGTTAAGAACGTCATTAATCATCTTGGCGGTTTCTATAACAGGGCTTACGCACCCAACCTCATAAACCGGGTTTCGACTTTCGCTCAACCAGCAGTTTTTTGACGAAAATATAGCAACCGCCACAACGGTTAGGACATTCTCAATCCCCCAAACCCTTTCTGTGATCGCATTTTCCTCCTGCCTCCTGCCTTCTGCCTTCTGCTCAAGGTTGCAGTATCAATTGCCATTCAGTGGCTCGGTTATTCCACACTGGTGCGGCTGTTTCGCCGACGACATAGGGCCCCCAATAGAGGCGAGAGCCATCTTGAGCAAAGACCACTAATATATCTTCGGGTTTTAGTTGCAACTTACCTTCGGGAAGCGATAAAAGCAAGCCCTTACCCCCACCTTCCCCCGGTGCAAAATCCCAGTGAGCCGGTTTAGCATAGGACTTTTGAGTAGATTTCCGTAACAGCAAAGCTACGCGGACTGGATGCTCGGTACGGTTGCTCACCCGTAGAGACCCAATAGCTTTAGGATTTGAGGCTGATTCTTTGGTATTTGCTGCTAATTTTTCCTTCTCTGGTGGTTCTGTCGATACTGGCGATGCGATCGCAGGTGGTAGAGGCGTTACGCTCAAGGGTGAGGGTACTGAAGGCAGTATTGTCGCTGAGTTGGGGGACTCTGGCGGGTTCGTGGAACGGCTCCAGAGACTAAAATTAATCCGTCCCAACCACACCCCTGTAGATGCAACGAATAGGGCAACTATAATAGCTGGGTAGATTTTAAGTTTCATAATCTTTACAATTAATTGAATTGGTAGACCCCGCATCTTTAAGTGAGTTATAACTATCTTTAAATTAGGCTAATATGCAGAATACTCGTCTTAACAGACTTATTGATGTTCTCAGCGAACAGCTAGGGGACTGGTTGCAAAATCCTTGGCGGCGGATCTCGCTGCTGATAATTAGTTTATTATTTGGCTCGTTTTTGGGTGGTGCTATCTCTACGATCGCGGGACAAGCTGCTGAGTGGGACATTTTTGCGGCTGGGTTGTTAGTTGCGTTGACAGAATTTATTAACTGGATAGTTTACCGAGGTACTCGGCTGGTTGGTCGTTCTTTGTGGATAGATATTTTAAATTGTCTGAAAATTGGTTTAATTTACAGCCTGTTTGTGGAAGCTTTTAAGCTCGGTTCTTAGGAGTGAGTAGAAGCACATAATTAAACATAAAATAAAGTGGTTTTTTAATTGACAAAAGCTGATGATTGTGGTATTATATTAACTTTGCTTTATGCTTCGGTTAAAAATTATTACTAGCGATGTTATTAAAAACATCTTAACGGGGTATTGTAATCCTTAACAAAGTATGGCTCCAGCAACCAAGAGTCAAATACTTGGGAAACGAGTAGCTTTTTCTAAGTAGTCGCCAAAGCAGTCAGTTCTGTTTTTTTGTAAAATCGGGAACTATAGCATCCTTTGATGCTTCTACACAACCCAATAAAGCTATCAGGGCGGAATCTACAAAAATAATTAATTTTTGCCAATTCCCCTTTTAGATTTTTTTGTGGCAATACTTGCGATTGACAGTGGGTATGCAGTAATTTACAGGCAAGAAGCCTGTACAGCAAACAAGATCATTGTACTGGGCACTCATTGGTGTTAGCGAAGCCAGCGATCGGCATCGCAAAATTGCCTTTATTTGTTTTATCAATCTTAGGTGGATTTACCGGGGAATTTAATTATGATACGTGAGGAAGAACGGAAGCAAATCCTATTTGCAGACTCAAGAGTTGAAGATTACCAAAATCTGACGGGAAGCGTAGAGCGCCATACAGAAGTCATTATCCTCGACTCCAAGCGCGATGGTGTTGAGCAAATTGCACAAGCATTGAAAGGGCGGACAGACGTTGCTGCCGTCCATGTATTGTCTCACGGTGCAGCAGGGAGTTTGCAATTGGCTGCAAGCGAACTGTCACTGAGTAATATTGAAAGCTATCGAAATTATTTAGAACAGTGGTTTGCCTCGCCTTCCCAAGGGCAATCCCTACCACTGGCTACGCCTACCCATCATCCAGAAATTTTACTTTACGGCTGTAACGTAGCAGCAGGTGCAGAGGGTCTGGAATTTGTGCAAAGGCTGAGTCGCTTAACAGGGGCTCAAGTTGCAGCTTCCGACGATCTCACGGGGTGTGAGGCCTTGGGTGGAGATTGGGAATTGGAAGTGAAGACAGGGGAGATTGAGACTCCTGTAGCGTTTTCCCAAGCGGCGAGAGAGGCCTATAACGGCGTATTAGCTGATTTGAACCAAACCGCAGGCGATTTTAACGCATTGGTAAATGCTATTAATGTTGCCAACACTAACACTGGTAGTGACACGATCACCCTCACAGGCAATATCAATCTTGGAGGGTTATTGCCGAGAATTACCGACACCACCACTATTGTTGGCGGAGGTTTTACCATTAACGGCGGTACTAATTTCCGAGCCTTTGTAGTTGACAGTAATACAAACGTAGTCACAATCTCCAACCTCACCATTGATTCTGCAAAGGCAGTAGGTGACAGCGTAACTGCTGGTGCTGGTGGTGGTGGTGGTGCGGGCTTAGGCGGTGGTCTTTTTATCAACACTGGTAATGTCACCGTTGACAGAGTTACTTTCTCTAAGAACCAGGCAGTTGGCGGTACAGGTGTTGCTGGGATCGGCGGCAAAGGTGGCAGTGCCGATTTCGGCGGTGGTCCTTTTGGAGGAAGCGCTGGTACCGATGTCACAGGTACAGGCGGCAACGGTGCTAATGCTACGACAGCCCTTGCTCCTAATGGCAACGCAGGCAACAACGGTACTGATGGCTTCAGCCCTGGAGTCCCTGGCGGTAACGGAGGGGCTGCTGGTAACGGCGGCAACGGGTTCGGGGCTACCGGCGTAGGTGGTAATGGCGGCACTGGCGGTTTGGGTGCTAATGGTACCATCGGCGGCGGTGGTGGCGCAGGCGGTACCGGCGGTAATGGCGGCACTGGTACTGGGGGCAATGGTAATGCCAGTGCAGGGGGTACGGGTGGTGCAGGAGGCTTTGGCGGTGGCGGCGGTGCTGGTGGTGCTGGCGGCACAACTCCTGCTGCTGGTTTAGGTGGCAATGGCGGCACTGGAGGCTTCGGCGGCGGTGGTGGTGCTGGCAATACTCTCGGTCCCAGCACTGCAATCAATGGATTCACCCCAGGTGGTGCAGGTGCCACCACCGCAGGCGGTGGCGGTGCAGGTTTAGGCGGTGCAATTTTTCTCCAAGCGGGCACCTTGACCTTGACCAACAGCACCTTATATAGCAACACAGTCACAGGCGGCAATGCAGGTGCTGCTGCCGCAGGTGCGGGTACAGCCGCAGGCGGTGCAATTTTCGTCAACTTGGGCGCTACAGCCACCCTGACTAACAACACGATCGCCTACAACACTGCGACAGCGGCGACAACTGGCACACTAGCCAGTCTGATTGCTAATGGCGGAGGAATTTACAACAACGGTGGTACAGTTACAGTCAAAAACACGATCATCGCTGGTAACACTGCTGCTACCAACAATGATGTTACAGGGACATTCACAGGAAATAACAACCTGATTGAGGTTCTCGGCACTAGCACTGGTTTCACAGGCCAGGACTTAGCAACTCTTCAACCAACGGCTACTTTAGCAAATGTATTAGTACCCGCTGCTAGCGCCGGACTGAATGGGGCAACGGCTCCTGCTCCTTTCACCCTGGCCCTGGTTAGCAACCCCGTCGTCAATGTTATCACTAATCCTGCCATTGGTGGCGGCGACAACACAGCGGCAGCAAGCCTAGCCACTGATCAACGTGGCACAGTCTTTCCTCGCCAAATCAACAATACTCTGGTAGGCAAATCCAGTGTTGACATTGGTGCTTACGAGTATGGGCCGGTCGTGCAGGGTCAGAAGTTCAACGACATAAGCGGCGATGGATCTATTACAGGAGATCCAGGTCTAGGGGGATGGACTATTTCGGCAGGAACCACGACTTCTCCTATATCTGTCACCACGACTACTACCTCTACCGCTACTACCACTCTCGGTCAATATACTCTCAAAGATACTAAACCAAACACTGCGATCGCAGAAACAGTACAAGCTGGTTGGCAGCAGACTTTCCCTACTACTGCCCCTAATACTGGTATTGCTGATGTCTCTAACGCGGACTTCGGTAACTTCCAACTAACAAGCATTAAAGGTACAACCTACATCGATCGCACAGGTGACGGCCTCACAACCAACACCAAAACTACTGACGATACTACTACCGTAGATGGCGCTACCGTCACTTTGTACAAAGAGACTAATGGCAACACCACTTTGGATGTTGGCACGGATACCGTAGTAGGAACTCCTCAAGTGACTGCCGGAGGAGGACTTTACACCTTCAATAATATCGGGCCCGGCACGTACTATATCACCCAAACTCCACCAGCAGGATACAGCCAGCAGACTTTCCCAAAAACTCCTACTACCTATCTCACCGTTATCCCTACTAGCGGCACTCCCGTTATTGATAAAGACTTCGGGAACTTCAAAAACATCACCATCAGCGGCCTGAAATTTGAGGACAAAAACAAAAACACCACCCAAGAGACAGGAGAAGGAGAGAATGGACTAAAAGGTTGGGTAATCTACGCCGATAACAATAACGGCATCAACAATAACGGCATCTTAGATGCAGGGGAAAAATCAGCCACGACTGATGACAATGGCAACTACATCATCAAGGATGTTGGCCCCGGTACCTACCAAATACGGGAAGTACCGCAAGCAAACTACCAGCAAACTTTCCCCAGTCAGACAGGCGTACCTGCTAACGCACTGCCAAACGCCACTACCATCATTGCTGAAAGTGGCAAAGATATTACGGACACTGCTGCCCTGCCCACAAACTTCGGGAACTGGCCGCTACCCAAGATCAAGGGCATCATATTCAACGACCTGAATAACAACGGTATTCAGGATATCAGTACAGATCCAAATCTAAATGAAGAGGGACTTAGTAATTGGCAAGTATACATCGACAACAATAATAACCAGTCTGATGGTTCTTTCCAGTCCACAGAAAAAACAGCCGTCACCGACCCTAACGGTAACTACACCATTGACAACGTATTACCTGGTACTTATAAAGTTCGCCAAGTCTTGCAAAACGGCGGCTGGAAACAGACACCTACATCTGTTGGTACTAACGTTGCTCTTGATGTCACCGTCGTCGCCACTGACGTATTGAATGTCAACTTCAGCAACTACCAACCCCGCAGCATCAGCGGCTTAAAGTTCAATGACCTCAATGGTAGTGGCTTCCAAGACCTACCAGGAGAACTAGGACTCGATAAATGGCAAATCTTCCTTGACAGCGATGATGATGGCTCACTAGATACAGAAGAGGCAAATACCCTTACCGCTCCCGATGGCACATATGTCTTTAACGACCCAGCTTTGGGCACTTACAAAGTGCGGGAAGTTTCCCAAACTGGTTGGCAACAAACTACTTCCAATCCCCCTGATATTACGATCGCCAGGGGTTCTAACATCCCTAACATTAACTTCGGAAACTACCAATCCGGTACTATCTCCGGCATCAAGTTCAATGACTTGAATAACAGCGGTACTTTAGATGGAACAGGAGAAACAGGACTTCCTAACTGGCAAATCTACCTTGATTTGGATAACAATGGCATTCTGAGTACCCCTGACACCGTTGCCCTCACCGATACTAACGGCAAATACTCCTTCTCCAATCTGCCAGTAGGTACTTACACTATCCGAGAGGTGCAACAGACTGGTTGGATACAAACCACTGCTAACCCTCTGACTGCTGACATCACAGCGACAGTAAATAACGTCACTGATAAGAACTTTGGTAATTTCAAATTTGTACCAGGTACAATTCAAGGTCTGAAGTTCAGTGACGCTAATAACAATGGTGTTCGAGATGGTGGCGAAGGCGGTTTGGCCGGAATCCAAATTCAGTTAACCAATGTGACAACTGGGGTGCTGACTACTGCGAACACAGACAGCAGCGGTAACTACCGTTTCACGAACTTAGCACCGGGAACTTATCGTGTCCGGGAAATCTCGCCATCTGGGTTCAGCCAAAGCACGACGAACCCCGCCGATATCGTCCTTGCTAGTGGTGCTACCGTCAGCGGCATCGACTTTGGAAATTTCCGGCAAACATTTACACCGTCACCAACGCCAACGCCTGAACCAACGCCAACGCCTGCGCCTGTACCTGCACCTGCGCCTGGGCCTGCACCCACACCTGGGCCTGCGCCCACACCTGGGCCATCTCCAAGTCCAACTCCGATTCCTACCTCAGTACCGACAGATTTAGCTTGTCCTGCTGATTTCGCCAGGATTGCAGCTCCAAATCTGCCTCCTAGTCCTGCCCAAAACAATATTGTTAACGGTAGTGATGGTGATGAGATTCTTGTGGGTAGTGCAGGCAGTGATACTATTTACGGGTTTAACGGCAACGATGCGATCTTTGGTCAACAGGGTAGCGATTATATCAATGGCAATATCGGTAACGATACTGTCTACGGAGGAGTCGAAAATGATACTCTCTTCGGGGGTAAGGGTTTTGACTTGATATTTGGCGATCGCGGCAATGATACTATTTACGGCAATCGCGGCAATGACTCTATTTCTGGCGATGAAGGAAATGATGTATCTTACGGCGGCAAAGGCGATGACGTAGTGTTGGGAGGTCTCGGCGATGACCAGCTACTAGGCGATCAAGGCAATGATACTCTCTGCGGTGGTAGCGATAATGACATCGTATTTGGGGGTAGCGGCGATGACATCCTGTTTGGTGACATTGGTAATGACTTATTCTTCGGCGGCCTTGGTAGCGATACTCTCCTTGGCGGCGGTGGTAGCGATCGCTTTGTCTTAGCCTCTGGCAGCGGCGCTGATACAGTCATCGACTTTGCCCAAGGAACTGATTCTTTGGTGTTGGTTGGTTTGGACTTCAGTCAACTGTCGATTGTGCAAACTAATGGTTCAGCATCAATTAGCATCGCTAACAATGGTGAACTTTTAGCCATCCTCAACGGGGTGCAAGCAAGTCAGCTCTCAGCTAACAATTTCAGCCTCTTTGTTTAGAGCGTTTGGAGGGCGCGGTTATTGCCGCGTCCTTGCTCTTTGATGTGGGATTCGCGATCGCTAGGACATGAGATATAGCAGGAGGCAGGAGGCAGGAGGAAAATGCAATAGTAGACATGGTTTGGGCCATGAGCGAGTGTCCTAACCATTGACTCTCTTCCCTTCTTTCCCTAGCCCCTAGCCCCTAGCCCCTAGCCCCTAACCGCCAAGGCGGTTGAACAATTACCAAGGCGAACCAATCATCGTAAAAGCAGCCCAATAATAAGGATGAGATAAACTTCTATCGCCGCGTGCAACTAACTCAGGAGGCAAACGAGTACCGCGATCGCTTCCCGAATTATACAAGCGACCATCCTGCAAACGCACCTGTCCATGCAGCATACCCAATTGCGCTTGTCTTAACGCCTCCGCCTTAATTGGTGCAGTCCGCAATTGCTGATAAAATTCCGACATCAACCCCAAAGTTCCCGCATCACTGACATACCACAAACTCGCCAGCGCCGACTTCACCCCCGCCTGTACCGCCAACCCCGCAAAGCCTAACTCAGCACTCTCATCTCCCACAGCAGTAGTACAAGCACTTAATACCAACAACTCCACCTGTGGGTTGTACAACTTCAACTCCCGTAACTGGTTCAACCGCAGCTTAGTATCCCAAAACTGGATATAAGAATTTTCAGCACCACCCGGTTGAAATTCCCCATGAGTTGCTAAATGGATAATCTGATATTGAGGTTGACTGCGTTGGGCCTTTAAGTTTGCTAAGGTAAACTTTTCATTCAGAAAAGAAACCCCAGGCCAAAGCTTCCCAACGATCGCAGATATTTCCATTGGTACCGCAGGTAAACGACTTTGAGCTGCAATCTCTGGAAAATCTGAGGCCCCCATCGCTAATACCTCAGAATTCCTGATATCGACATAGTTTGTATCTGTCAAACTCAAACTAGGAATCAACCCCAGACTATACTTTTCAACTAAAAAGCGATCGCCGTCATATAAAGCAGCAACAGGCAAACTTCGTAGCCCCGAATCCATCGAAAATATCAGCGTATTAATACCGTGAGTATCTAACTCCTGCTGTAGCGGTGCAATCAACCACTGGTGAAGTTGCTTAGATCCTATTTTATAATCCTGCATTCGCGGGTTTCTAATATCATCAGTAAAGTCTTTGGCTACTTCTAATACTTCTTCCCGTGGCAGGGCAATACTTTTAAAAATCGGCTTTCCATCCGGCAGAAATAGGCGGAGTTCCAACTGTTGAGGCTGTGCAGAAACATAAATAACGGCCGGTTTCACCCCCGTCACGCTAGCAATGCGCGAGAGCGTATTTCTGATATTTTGAGCTGTAATTGACTTTTCGGAAAGATTGCCTCCAAAGTAATTTTCAAATTCCCGACCTCGTTGCCGATCGAGATATTGCGGTGATAAATCTGTCAAACTCACTTGAGTTATGCTAGTAGGGTGAGAAAGTTCTAACCCTGTAGCCCTCCCCTCAGTTGGTCTGGGGATTATTTTAGTTTGGTCAGGCTCTAATGTGGCTGATGGTGAAGGTGTGGTGACAATAGTTAAGTTCTCTGAGTTGGGGATAGAACTAATTTGAATAGTAGGATTTTGGGTAGAATTTTGGGTAGTTGTAGATTGCGAAACAACTGAATTTTTGCTCGTTCCACTATTAGCAGTTACGGAGGCATCTAATATTACTTCGGGCGTTCCTTCTAAGGTTAATATAATTGGGCTAGGACTTGGGCTTGGGGAAGCAGTCGGGGCATTTTTCAAGGGGGCTTCACTCGCACTAGAAATCTTAGTTAAGGACTCTTGAGGACTCCCCAAAGCCTTTAAATCAAAAGTTGTCAATACTTCGCGAGTCGGCCCGATCGTAAATTGCCCATCAGTAATTGCGCCAGCGGTACCATTTTTCTTAGGATTTCCGACTACAAAAGGTGTGGGACTACTAATCCCCTGCTGAATTGCGATCGAACCCGCGCGATCGCGACCGGCCGCAGAAATGCTAGCAGTGACTTGATTCGCGTCCCTAAATGTGCCTGTAGCTCTGAAGGTGCCATCGGTAATAATATCAATGCTACCGCCTTTTACGCCACCCGCCTTGATCGCAGAAACTTGAATATTGCTTTGGCTTCTAAGGGTACTAGAACCGGCATTTCCCAACTGAGAACTAGAGTTAATAATGCCAGTGGCGATCGCACCTGATGCTAAAATTTCGATATCACCGCCCTCTTGATGGCCGAAAGCATTTATATTTTCTGACTGTACCGAACCGGCACTCCGAATACTAATATTACCGCCACTCCCATTTTCAGAGCGAGCGGAAATCGTACCTGCGGCAATATTACCCCGCGTGGTGACTATACTAATTCCTGCCTGAGAACTGATGTCGCCGATGTTAACACTACCAGCAGTTAAATTAATCGTAGCCCCGTTTGCGCCGGAAATTGTTCCTGTACCCACGATCGCGCCTGACTCTGCTGGTGCTTGAATTACTGTCGGGTCGCGAAATCTCAATTCTGAGGACGCTTCGGAGTCGCGATCGCCTAAAGTAATTGTACCGCTACCGTCTGAACGCCCGATAGTAACAGCAGTAAAACCGTTGCGGAAGGCATTTAAGTCTGTAGTAGTCAAATCGAGAGCGGTTGTGTTACCGGAGCCGCCGATAATAATATTTTGACTAGAATTACCCGGTTGTAGCATCAAATTGCCGTTGCCGATCGCGGAATTGCCGCCTCCTGTCAAGTCAATCTCATTACCCGTTAAGGTAATATTTCCCCCCGCTTCTTTGCTGGTGGCATCGATCGCGCCTATAGTGATGCCGTTAGTACCCGTTAGCGTAATATTTCCTCCCCTAACACCCCTAGCAGATATGGGCCCTACTGCTACTGTTCCCGATGTCGATAAGGTGAGATCTCCAGTGGTTCCCCCAGGAGAGGAAGTATCAATACCAGAAGCGATCGCAATGTTGCCACTATTACTAACTGCGATCGCATTTCCCCCAACACCGGAGCTTGTCTTCGGGGAGGTATCGATCGATGCTACGCTAATATTGCCTTGGGATCTGAGTGTTGTATTGCCGCCCCTTGATTGCAATTGCTGAGCTGTGATGTTTCCCTGGGTAGTTGTAACTCGAATTTCTGAGTTTGCCGTTGAGATATTGCCAATTTTGATATCGCCGCTAGCCTTGAGATTAATAGAAGCACTGCCTGTGCCCAAAAGCGTTCCTGTCGCTGAGATCGAGCCTGAGTTACCAGGAGATTGAATAGTTATCGGGTCGTTGAAAGTAACATCGCTAGCGATCGTAATTGCCCCGCTACCATTTTCACTGCCGATCGCGATCGCCGCAAAGCCGTTTTGTAGTGCTTGTAAGTCATCTGCTGTCACATTCAGAGTATTTCCGCCTTGATTAGTCGGGTTGCCGATCGCAATATTTTGAGTTAGGCTTCCGGGTTGCAATGTCAAATAACCAGTGCTGCTGATGGAATTAGCGCCGCCATTAAAGTCAATTTCGGCTCCCGTTAAGGTAATATTTCCAGCACCACTAGCGATCGCACCAGTCGCTACCACATTACCTCTACCAGTCAAAATTACGTTTCCCCCTCCCGTCCCTTTGGCATCAATCTCTCCTACTGTTACATTCTGAGCTGCATTCAAGGAAATATTGCCACTGTTGCCACTACTAGCAGCAGAACTGATTTTGTTAGTTGTTAGTTGTTG
>NZ_JAQMUA010000100.1:0-21556 GCF_028330895.1 Kamptonema animale CS-326
GACAAAATTACTTTTAACTCCCCAACACTTAAATCAATTCTTTCTTGGTAATTTACTTTCATGCACCACTCCTCAAACTCTCATTGTTATTATAGCATACTTTTAGGGAAATGGTATTATCTGCCGGAATGCTTCGCCCCTACAAAATCGGGATGCTCTCGACATCGCCATCCTCAACATCACTAACAAATGTCTTAGGCAACTGTACTCCTAGCGTCACCATTCTGATAGCTTCAAACAAAAGTAAAGACAGCCACAAAATATGGTTACTCTCAAACTTAATAGCAGCTACATCCGCAGGTAAAAATCCCACTACAAGAGCAACTAAGCTAACATTGCGGAGGGTATGCCCTTGGGCTAAACCTAAGAAATAGCCATCTAGCATAAAGTTTATTGAACTGAATACGAGAACGAGTAGCAACCAGGGAACAAAAATATCAATGTTTTTAGTGACTTCGGTGTGATTCGTCAACAACCCAAAAACAGTATTAGGAAATAACCAACAGGCTCCGCCGAAAGCAAGTCCTACCAGCAAAGCAGTTCCCAGAGAAAATCGAGCCAGAGGTGCTAACTGTTGTGAAAATCCTTTCCCTTTAAAGTTTCCTACTAGAGTTTCCGTACCGAATCCCAATCCTTCAACAAAATAAATACTGAAATTGCATATCTGTAAAAGCAAGGCATTTTGAGCGTAGATAATCGTCCCCATCTGTGCCCCCTGATAGTTAAAAGTTAAGGAGGTCAAGATAAAAATTAAATTGCTGATAAAAATGTTTCCATTAAGGGTCAAAGTAGATCGTATCGCTGAGGGACACCAAATTTTTCCAGCTAAGGCTAGTACCTCTTGCCAGTGGATTTCTTTGCACAAAAAAATCAATCCCACGAATAGGCACAGATATTGGCTGATAGCATAGGATACTCCAGCCCCCGTACTTTCCCAACCCCACCGGATAATCAATAGGTAGTCGAGTGCAATTTTGGCAGCATTGCCAACGACAGACACCACCACAACTAAGGCATTTTTTTCCTGTCCTAAAAACCAACCAATTAAGACAAAATTGAGCAAAATGGCGGGTGCTCCCCAAATTTGGGTATTGAAATAGGCTAGACCTGAAGCTTTAACTTCTGGTGCGACATCTAGGAAGGCAAACCCTAGTTCTCCTAAAGGGTACTGCAATAGTGCGATCGCGATACCCAGTACCAGAGCAATTAAACCATTACGCAGTCCCACTAACAGCACGCCTTCTCGGTCATTTCGTCCCACCGCTTGAGCCGTTACCCCAGTAGTACCCATGCGTAAAAACAGAAAAATCTCGTAAAGAAAATTAAGCAGGTTTCCAGCTAAGGCAACTCCTGCTAAGTGTTCGATTCCTTCCAGATGACCTAAGAAGATGACGCTGACTAAATTTGCCAGTGGCACCATAATATTTGATAGGACGTTGGCTAGAGCGAGTCGGAAGTAGCGAGGTACGAAGTCATACTGGCTATTGAGCATCAGGTTCATAGATAAATCCGCTTGTTACCAAAATCTCTACCAAAGAGTCTCTACTTTTCATATTAGTTTACATGATTTTTAGGAGGAAGGCTCCCGATGTGTCGTCTCCAGATGCGCTGAATAGTTGAAAATAAAGTTACTAAAAACTTCTTTCAATTATAAATATAAAAACAGAAAAACATTGATTACAAAAATGATGATTTTTATTTTTTCTCTTCCTTTTAAAAAATGGCTGTTTGCCGCGCTCGCGCTGATAGTGGGATTATTTCTAATTTCAGAAGGATTTCAGGTATATTCACTCGCTTGTAATCGAACTGAAAAAGCTGCCAATACCTGTGAAATTTCTCACTTTACCCTTTCGGGAACAAGTGTTAAGCAATTCCCATTGAGTCAGCTTAAAGAAGCTAGAGTCCAACAGTCTTCACGTTCTAAAATAACGGTTTGTATTTTAGTAACAGAGAAGGAAGTATTAACATTTGGCTCCCTATCCACTAATTATGCCCAAGGAAAGCAAGAAATGGTATCTGAGATTAATACCTTTTTACAAAATCCCAAGCAGTTAAGTCTATCAGTCAAAGAACCCCCTGGATATTCTATAATTTTAATGGGTATTATCTGTAATGTAGTGGGTTTGCTTTTATTCTTTATAAAGACTCAATAACATGGAATTTTTTAGTTTTGTAGCCACACACAACAGTTCTGCCAATCACAAATTACCAATTTAAGTTAAACTAAAGTTGTTGGCTAAAAATTGAAAAATTGATTTAAAGGAGCGAAATACCATGCTAAAACTTTATGGAGGAGCTCGCAGCCGGGCCTCGATCGTTCAGTGGTACTTAGAGGAAATAGAAATACCTTATGAGTTTGTGTTGCTAGATATGCAAGCAGGAGCTCATTTACAACCAGATTTTTTGGCAATTAACCCTTTTGGGAAAGTTCCTGCGATCGCAGATGGAGATTTTAAACTTTGGGAATCGGGCGCGATTCTGCTATATCTAGCTCACAAATATGGTAAAATGCCTGAATCCTTGGAGAAGCAAGCTGAAGTTGGGCAGTGGGTCTTATTTGGCAATGCAACTTTGGGGCCAGGGATTTTGCTAGAAACGAATAGCGATCGCGAAACCCCTCGTTTATTAACCCCACTCAATCAAATCTTAGAGCAGCAACCGTTCTTAATGGGAGATGAATTCAGCGTCGTAGATGTAGCCGTCGGTTCGATTTTGGCTTACATTCCGATGGTAATGCAATTCGACTTTACCCCTTATCCCGCAGTTTTCGACTACATCAAGCGTATATCAGAGCGACCGGCATTTAAAAAAGCGATCGGCGGGGGCAAATAACTGATAACAGTTAACTGATAACGGTTAACCATTAACCGTTAACCGTTAACCGTTATCAGTTAACGATTTGACCTCAGAATCGAATTATCTGAAACCAACCGCAGCCTGCCACACAAAAGCCAGCAGCAAGAAAAACACAGGAATCACGGGCAAAACGTCAACCAAGGGGTTAAAGATTGAGTAAGCTTCGGGCAGCTTTGCTAACAGCAGTGCAGCTTCCATGAATGAATCTACCTCTCCAACACAATTTTAATAATTGTCGTACATCTTAACATGAGGCGTTCGCAGAGGATCTGGTACTTGGTGCAAGCCAATGAGCAAATTCTTCGGTAAAGCGATCGCTCAGAATCGCTTCCCTAATCCGCACAGTAAAGCGAATTAACTCCGTAACGTTGTGAATCGACAGCAGAGTATGACCTAGAGCTTCGTGAGCGCGGACTAAGTGACTTAAATAAGCGCGGCTGAAAGTTTGGCAAGTATAGCAGGGGCAATTTCGATCGACAGGGCCGTAATCCTCTCGAAACTGAGCATTTTTCAGATTCCAGCGTTCCCCTCCTACCAAAACCGCCCCGTGACGGGCCAAGCGAGTAGGAATCACGCAGTCAAACAAATCTACACCAGCCGCGATCGCCACTGCCATCTCCCGGTAAGTGCCAATTCCCATCAAATAGCGAGGTTTTTCTGGAGGTAAAAGCGGTGCAGTCACCTTTACAATGTCTTCAATCATTTCTCCCGGTTCACCCACACTCACTCCGCCGATCGCATAACCAGGTAAATCCAAATCTACCAACTCATTAGCCGCGCGCGATCGCAAATCTGGATAAACGCCACCTTGGACAATACCAAACAAAGCCTGATCCGATCTTTGGTGAGTAGCAATACACCGTTTCAGCCAGCGGTAAGTGCGATCCGTCGCCGCCGCCACATCTTCCCGTGACGCGGGATAAGGCGGGCACTCATCAAAAGCCATAATCACATCCGCACCCAAATCATTTTGAATTTGGATCGAAAGTTCCGGTGTCATGTGGATCATCATCCCATCGCGGGGAGAGCGAAACTTCACCCCATCCTCCCCAATCGTGCGAATCTCGCTCAAACTGAATACCTGAAATCCACCAGAATCAGTCAAAATCGGGCCTTTCCAAGCCATAAACTTGTGCAATCCGCCAGCACCGGCAACAATTCCCTCCCCCGGTTGCAGATGCAAATGGTAAGTATTCGCCAATACCATTTGAGCACCCGCCGCCTCTAGATGTGCAGGTGTGAGAGTTTTGACATTAGCCAGCGTCCCCACTGGCATAAATCTAGGTGTTTCTACCGAACCGTGGGGAGTTGTAAAAATACCTGCACGCGCTTGCGTTTGGCTACATTTAGCCTGAGATTGAAAAGAAAAATTATCCGGCATCGGGCATGAGGTAATGGGAGTTTTGAGAGATTGCTACAGGCAAGCTTCGCGTCTGGCGACGCTAAACCCTTTGGGTTGGCGTAGCCTAACCGTTACATGAGTTTTTAATTCTTGGAAAGACGCGATCTATAGCGTCGCTACTAACTCATAATGTCCCAAACGCTGCCAGTAAAATTAAAATGGGCAGTCATCGTCATCGAGTTGGACATCCCAGTTAGCTGAGAGCACTTGATCCACCACTGCATCCAAAGCAGCCGCGTTTAAGTTCCGCGTAACTTGCTCTTGGAGAGGATTTGATAGGGGAATCAGCCGCAACTGGCGGCCATCTTGCATCAAGTCGAAATAAGACCCCTCTTCCGGCGACTGTTTCAGTTCTAGGTAATCAAAACTATAAACATTCAAATAGAGCGCGTGGTTAGCAATCAGAGTGGAACGAGTGGGATCGGCAAAGACCTCCAGCACGTATCCTTCTCCTTCGCTGCAAATTATACCATCCTGAATGTGGATGTAGCGGACGCGGCCCAAATCGACTAGCAAGCGTTGTAGATCCCGCTTGTTGACAACAATCCCCGTATCCACGATACAAGGAGCAGCCACCCTGTTATTAAATTGATTGTGACTCATGGAACTAAAGCCTCTGGTGTAGTTGTGTTCGCGTTGCGGAAATTAAGGAACCCGCTAGCATTCTGGGGAGGAAGAAGGGGGATAAATTGAGATTAGCCGCCACTCAGATCGAGATTTTCGGGTTCGCTGCCCCTACCAGTTTCTTGGGAAATGGATTGAGCAGGAGCGCTACCCTACCTAAGACCTGAAGGGGTGTTACCGATCCAATTCTGGCATACCCTAGTGGATTCACAACTCCCTTAAAATACTGAAAATTTATATCCTATGGTAGATAATAATTGGGTTCGCTATCTAAGTAAGTATTTCAGGACGCAGGGAGCAGCTTTTGCTGCTGCTATTGCCTTCTACACTTGTTTGCCTGTACCCATCTCTTGGACTTTGGAATTTCGTGGTATTGCGCGTTTGGCTCCTGCAATCGGCTTGATGATAGGCGGTATATTGGGTCTAGTCGATGCTGGGTTGCAGTTTTTGGGGATGCCTGTACTTACGCGCTCGGCTCTGGTGGTTCTCAGTGGAATTACGGTAACGGGCGGTTTACACTTAGATGGAGCGATGGATACGGCTGATGGGTTGGCTGTTGGCGATCCGCAGCGGCGGCTGGAGGTGATGGCTGATAGTGCGACGGGAGCGTTTGGGGCGATGGCTGCGATCGCGATCGTGTTATTGAAAACTGCGGCCCTGAGCGAGTTAAATGGCGATCGCTGGTTGGCTTTGATGGCGGTGGCTGGTTGGGGTAGATGGGGGCAATTAGTGGCGATCGCGCGTTATCCTTATCTGAAAGCTACTGGCAAAGGAGCTTTTCATAAAGATACTCTTTACTCGCCTCTGCATTTTTTACCCGGACTATTTTTATTGTTAGGTCTGAGCGGTTTACAAATTATTTTAGACCGCGATCGCTGGCTTTTGGCGGCAGGAATGGCATTAGGTGGAGGTGCGATCGCTATTCTCACAGGAGCCTGGTTTAATCGCCGTTTAGGAGGTCATACCGGGGATACTTACGGTGCTGTTGTTGAATGGACAGAGGCATTATTGTTATGCCTTTTAGCGGCTTTGTCAAGTAATCTGTAGGGTGCGTCAGGCAAAATCGGATCGCTATTAGTCGCTCTTAGCAAAGATTTGACATCTGACGCACCCTACTAACTACTACTCAAAACTATTTAGCTAGTACCCAGACTTTCATTGATTCAACTCGGAGAGATTTACCACGAGTTCCACAATATTGACCATTAGCAACGGGAGGAGTATCGCCGATATTTTGAATGTGAGCAGTGTAAAATACATCGTATTTAGAAGCTTCCGGCCCAGCTAAACGAATCGCAAATCCTTCAATGCGCTTAGATTTACCTCGGAAACCGGCTAAATCTCCTTCATTGATCCAAGCTGTATCGCCAACTCCTTCAACGTGAGCCATGTACTGGATACTCAAGCCAGGAATTGCTGGATCTATATTAATCTGAAACCCTTCTAAGCGCAGACCTTTGCCACGACTGCCAGCATCTTCTTGAGCTTTAAAAGTGCGATCGCCTACGGATTGAATGTGAGCGAGCACTTTTAATCCAACGGTGGCGGGAGGTTGAGGTTTTACAGCTACAGCAGTCTTCGAGGGTTCCACCCAAACTTTAATCCCTTCAATCCGCAGAGATTTGCCGCGAGTACCGCAATATTTACCATTAGAGGTGACTTCTGTATCACCAATATTTTGAATGTGGGCGGTGTAAAAGACATCATAGTTAGCCGCTTGTGCCCCGGCGAGTCTGATCGCAAATCCTTCAATGCGCTTAGATTTACCTCGGAAACCGGCTAATTCTCCTTCATTAACCCAAGGTGTATCGCCAACGCCTTCGACGTGAGCCATATACTGGACGGTTAAGCCAGGAATTGCCGGATCTATATTAATCTGAAATCCTTCTAAGCGCAGACCTTTACCGCGACTGCCAGCATATTCTTGAGCCGCAAAAGTGCGATCGCCTACGGATTGAATGTGAGCGAGCACTTTTAATCCAACCGATGCAGGCTGCTGCGCTCCTTCACTGCGGGGGGTTTGTCCAAATACGATGTGCTGTCCCTGCACATTCTGGAGGGGTTGATTTACGTTAACGCTGGGAACGACGATCACTTCATGTATGGGAGTACCAGAGGCGGGGGACTCCAAAATTGTGATGTCTGGGTCAACAGTAATGGGTTTGTTCGCGACTGCTACAGTTGAAGGGATGATGATTACTTCTGGCAAGGCTTCGGCTGTAACTTGCGGTAGAGTCAGAGGTAAGCTAAGGGAGCGTTCTGGTTCAACTGACTGAGAAGCAACTGGTAAATTAGGAGTGGCTGCGAGCGCGGTGAGTGTTAATTTACCTCTAGATATGGCTACAACTAACTGTTTGCCAAAAGCCGCACCTACTATTTCTTCAAGCCTTACCCACTGACTATCATCTAAATTTTCTCCCTGTTCGACTAGAGTTAGCAAAGCTGAGAATGGGTGTTTTTCTTCAACTAAGGCGATCGCGTCTGGATGTAGTTGGGTGGCTTTTGGATTGTTGATAGTACGGTAAAGTTCGCTAGCTTTATCCCGTACTGGTTCCAAAGGCGGAAAATTGTTCTGTTCTCGGTGAACGATTGCTAAAACGCGATCTAGTATATCTAAAGCTTTTTGGCGGTTTTCCGCATTGCTTTGTGCCGTTGCTACTGCCTGTACTAGATCTCGGATATCTTGGAGGGACACGGGATTGCTGGGCGATGCCAGGGATTTTCCCAGTTCGAGGGCTTGATTGCGTGCGATCGCAAAGTTCTTACCGTAGGCGGTAAGTTCTTGTATCAAGGTATCGGAGGGTGGAATGCCAGAACTTTGCAGTTCTTTAGCAGCCTGAGATAAGCGGCTACCCAAAGTTGGAAAACTTTCCGATAGAGAATCAACTTGTCGAAGCAAATCTTTATAAGCTGGTGCCATACTGTTGTCCTGACTATTTAAGCTTGCCAATTATAGACGTTTGAGCTGTAGGAGCAATGTTCCTGAAACTGTTCGCCCTCAATTTTGATCCCTCATCTGTTACTCTCAGCAGAGAATATTTCGTAAATCCTCTCCCCGATTGATTCTGTTATTCCTTACAGTATTGAGAGAATCCATCGGCAATTCCAGGCTGAAATGATGGTGCTACAGTAACTTCACATCAATAAACAGATTTTAATTTTCCCATAGGGACAAAGAGGGATGTAATTTATCTTCTGTAATTCCTTCAATCGCCAAATAGCGATATCATAGAGGTGGTGTTAAGTTTTGTAACAACCATTGACTGCTATATTCCAACCTACAAACAGCCTTATTGTACCTGCACCCTGGTATGCTCTCAATACCTCATGGCAAGGCGGTGAGGACATTGTGCAGAAGGGTTTGCCACATACCCAGTTAGCACCGACATGGCAGATATTGCTGCTCGGCGACGGTTCCCCTACGCGCCACCTGCAACTTATGACTGGGGAACCAACGGAAGTGGATGTGATTGATATGTCGCTAGTTGGTACCGATACGGATGGTGCGCCTGTGCAAATTGAAGCGGTTCCAGGGCCGCGTCTGCGTAGGCAAGTGTGGCTGCGGACAGCTTCGGGACAGCGTTTAGCTTATGCGACTTCTTGGTGGGAAGCGAGCCATGTTGATGAATATTTGCAAAATAAATCGCTGCCGATTTGGGCAAGTTTGGCGCGGTTGCGGACGGAATTATATCGGGATGTGCAAGGGATTTATTATGGTGATTCGGCGGCTTTGGAGTCGGCTTTTGGAGAGTCGGGCCCGTTTTGGGGTAGACATTATTTGTTTTGGCATTATGGTAAGCCACTGACGCTAATTTATGAAGTGTTTTCCCCTTATTTAACAAAGTATTTGGGGCCGATGAAAGTTGATTAAGTAGTTGGAGAAAAAAAATACAGTTAAACCAATCTAAGGCACAATAAGAGAGAAGTCAATAATAGAGCGGCCATGTCTAAGCGCAAGAAATACAATTGGCTGAAAGAAACACTTGAGCTAAAAGAAGATCACAACTGGAAATCAGAGCCAGGAACTCGGATTTTTGTGGCGGGGCGAGGGGCCTTGCGATTCGATGTTCCAGAAGATTGGTATTTTGAGCCAGATGAGAAGTCATTCCGGTTTCTCGATCGAAAGCCCCCCAATGATGATGCTCGATTAGAGGCTTCTTTTAATTTATTGCCCCCTGCTAACTGGCCTGATTTTCCCTTGCTTCCCCTATTCAAGAAGGTGATTAAAGATGATGAGCGGAATCCGATCGAGCAAGGAGAAATTATCCAAATTAAGCGTCAAACTGCTCGGATTATTTGGACTCAAATTAAATTTATCGATCCTCAAGAGCATCGGGAAGCTTATTCTCGAATCTGTATTGGGCTAGGTTCTGGCGTTCAGTGTTTAATTACTTTTGACTATTGGGTTGATGATGCGGAGCGGATGATTCCTGTCTGGGATACAGTGATAGAATCATTAGTTCTCGGTTTGTATATCAGCGATCCTAGAACAGGGTTTGCATTGCCTGATTAAGAGATTCGGAAGTATAGAAGGGAGATTTGAGGAGTATCTACGCACAGCGAAAAATAATTTCAACGATCGCTCTCTTGGATTGGGGTGGCGATCGCGTTAACCTGCCCTTCTACTTACTTGCTGGAGATGATGGCAGACTTGTTGTCAACCTCAGCGATCGCCTCACCCCAGATGGAAGACAAGATGTGCATAAGAGGAAATAAAATTATACCACGCTTGTGCTATTATTAATAATAATTTTTAGAAGAGTTCGACCAGAGCGGTAGTCAATATTTGGTAAGCTAGATCCAGTTTATCAAGCCCAATTTTTTCAAAAATTTATGCACATCCATAATCTTGAACAATGGCAACATTCTCACGACTTTTCTGTTAACCAAGATCGGGCAGAGAAAAATACCAAGATAGTAATGTTGCTCACAGCAGTGACGATGGTTGCTGAGATTGTTGCGGGAACGATCTTTGGTTCAATGTCTTTGCTTGCTGATGGTTGGCACATGGCAACCCATGTTGCAGCATTTGGGATTACAGTCTTTGCATACCAGTATGCTCGGAGTCATGCGACTGACCCTAAATATACATTTGGAACAGGTAAGGTCAGCGTCCTTGGAGGCTTTGCAAGTGCAATAGCACTTGCAGTAATTGCTTTGATTATGGCACTTGAGTCAGGAGCAAGACTTTTTCAACCTCAATCAATTCAGTTTAATGAGGCAATCGGTGTTGCTATTATCGGATTAACAGTCAATCTAGTGAGTGCTTGGTTATTACAAGACCATCACGATCATCATCACGATCGTCATCACGATCATCATCAAGACCATCATCAAGATCATCATCACGATCATCACCACGATCGCGATGACCACGATCGTCAAGATCACAATCTTCGTGCTGCTTACCTTCATGTTTTGGCGGATGCACTAACTTCTGTTTTTGCAATTGTTGCCTTATTTTCTGGCAAGCTTTTGGGTTGGGTGTGGATGGATGCAGTAATGGGGTTAGTCGGTGCAGGAGTAATTGCGAAATGGTCTTATGGTTTGATTCGTGACACTGGTTTAATTTTGGTGGATGGAGCGATCGATAAGCGAGTTAAGTTAGATATTGTTACTGCTATTGAAGAAGATGCTGATAATCGTGTGACTGACTTACACATTTGGCATATTGGTCAAAATCATTTAGCTGCAACAATTTCGCTAGTTACACATCATCCTCAAACACCAGAATTTTATAAAAATCTACTCAGCCATATTCCATCTCTTTCTCATGTACTTGTTGAAGTGAATCACTGCCACGACGATCCTAACGTAGCTGAGCATTTACACTGTGAAGTTTAGATAGAACAGTTTCGGAAGTCGATCGTTGAAGTTTGGTTGTGGGATGTCGATACTTTTGGGATATTCGGTAACATTGTACAAAATCGGTCAAGCGACAAGGGGAGATGGACTGGGTATTAAGGCGATCGCTGAGTTGGAGTACGATCCCTAGAGACAAGGAAAGGCGTAGTGAAAACAAACAGGCAAGAGTGCGATCGCGCCCCGAAAAATTCAACCTCCGGGGTCAACTACCGCACGCTAGTCACTTCCAGAGACTCCTGCTTCACGCGACCCGCCATCGCTGCCAACTGTAAACTCATAAAAGCATTCAAATCCTCCAAATCGTACCGCGCACTCGTAAATATCTGCTGCATTTGCTTTTCGGCTTCCAGCGTCAGATATCCCGTACTGAGAGCGTGTTGGACAACTTCACGAATCACCATCATAGAAATGCTCCTTACTTCTCTTGTCTCTTGCTTCTAAAACAAGTATCTGGTTTTATCCCGAAACTCTCAGTGACGCTCCTTTAGCCTGCCTGTGATACTTTGAGAGGTAGCCTGTGACTAGCCGTTAGAGTCTCAGTGACTGCGATCGCAACTAGATCGATCTCAAGTTAAGGCTTTGACAGCAGGTTCTTTAGCAATACACGAGGCATCTGAACGCCGCCGCGATTTCCCAACCCGCAGGAGAGAAAAAGAGCGAGGGAAAAAGGAGACAACCCTGAGAATGGATTTAACAGCCGTCTTGGCGTTTAGGACGCTACTAATTGCTGAAACCATTGCTTTTATTGTCTTGTGCCTTCAGCATAGTTGCCCTCTGCCAAATGCTAGAACTTAAGATGAGCTGGAATTAGCGGCATCTCTGCCGAATGCTAGAAGTTAGGATGAGCTGGAATTCCTCGCATCTCTGACCTCGCGGGACTCTTGTCTAACGCGGCCAGCCATAGCCGCTAGTTGCAAACTCATAAAAGCATTGAGGTCTTCGATATCGTATTTAGTAGTAGTTAGCATTTGCCGAAGCAGATTTTCGGCTTCAACTGTTAGATAACCCGTACTCAGAGCTTGTTCAACGACTTCGCGAATCATAATCATAGTAACCTCTGCTTTTTTCACTGCCTGGATGAGATTAGTATTAAGTATTTCAACCGATCGCACAGTGATAGCAATGCCGTAGGTTCTGTGACGTTTTTGGAATCAGCAGGTGATGGTTTGGGTGCTCTGACGTGACTGGCTGTAGAGAGGTAGTGTGATCGAGATCGCGAGGATCTATCGTAGGGGGGAGATGGAGAGGATAAGGGGGATCGGAGAGATGGGGAGGATCGGGGAGAGGGAGAAGAGAGGGAAGTGGAATTTTTCCCTATTCCTTCCTTATTTTACTCTCTCCAAAATAAGAAAAGAGGGGCGATCGCGCTAATTCCTGCCTTTAGTTGTCACATTTAGACTGTAAAGCTTGAGCGGATAATGCTTGATTGCACTTCCGAGCGGAGATTTTGCCTCACCGAATTGGCTTGCTCAACTTCTACCAAATCGCTCCTAAGTTTAATACAAAACCAGGAAGCACCGGCTCACCAGATACTTGAGTAGGATTATCCAAAACTTCTACTTCTGCACCGGCTCGATAAATTTCTACTTGCCTATTTTTGCGATTAATTAACAAACCCAAAAGCGCACCATTATCTCGATATTCTCTCATCTTATCTTGAGTTTCTTTCAAACTATCACTAGGAGAAAGTAACTCGACGACAAAATCCGGACACAAAGGGGGAAATTTCCGTTGTTGTTCAGGAGTTAAAGCATTCCATAGTTCTAATTTTACCCAAGCAACATCAGGGGCTCTATTTGCACCATTGGGAAGCTTAAAACCAGTAGAGGAATCAAACACTTCACCCAGTTTATTTTGATTGTTCCAAATCCAAACTTGTGCAGTTAATCCTGCATTACGGTTTCCAGTTTCTCCTCCTGCTGGTGGCATGATAATTAATTCTCCCTTGGCCGTGCGTTCTAATCTAATATTTTCATTTTCTTGACAAAGTTGAAAAAATTGATCGTCTGTCAGTTTGATAATCGGGTTGAGGTTGAGAGTCAGGGTAGTCATATCGGTATTTTATCGGGGACTAAACGACCTTTAATTAAGGATTTTAGCACATCCCATATAGGACTTACGCTCATGGCCCCAGAAACCGGGTTTTTGAGAGAATCTGTGGGTCAAAACGAAGTATTTTCGTAAAAAAACCCGGTTTCTTTGGTTGGATGCGTAAGTCCTGATTTATTGACTGCTTTTTACATGATGTTCAACATAAGAGCGCAACACAGCATTCATCAGAGATTGATAACCTTTTCCTTGGCTTTTAAACCAATCTAATACATCGCTATCAACTCTTAAGGAAATAGCTTGTTTTGTCAGCGGTTTTACCAGTTCTGCCTTTTCCCAGAAACTCGCATCTAATTCAGGAATATCAGAGGTATCAATGTCGTCTTCTGGGATGTTTTTTAATTCTTCAAGTCGTTTGGGCGAGATAGTCATAGTAAGTATGGTTTATCAGGTTCCTGTCCCAATTCTTGACAAAGCTCTAAATAATTATTCCTAATCCTTGACATATTCGATACTCCAATCGGCTTCTGAGATCCCAACTGCTTTTAGAAAACGACGACAAAAATCTATATGAGCAATCCCAGATTTGTTTAAATTAATCCAACATCCATTTGATAACTCATGCCATCTTCCTTTTTCCTCACTATTTCCATCCGGTATATTATCACGGAAATGCGATTTAAGTCGGTTTCTGGCATTTTCAAAGCGTTTTGAGTCCTTTTCAATGACCCACTCACAACATTGAATTGTAAGTTGTCGCCAAGTTTGTTTAGAAAGTGAAATTTCATCACCACAAATTTGCATCAATTTTGGTTTACTGAATGTGGGAGTAGGAAATACTTGCTGTTCTCCAAGGGATGGCCAAATTTCGATAAACTTATTGCTTAAAAAATTAGCTCGTTCGAGAATAGCTTGTTTATCCCATCGGTTAATACTTTGAGAAAAATAATCATTATTAATTTGCAAAGCGTGTTTAGCCAGTTTTTGTTTTTTTACAAGAAATGCTGAATTAGAAAGTTGTGCATTCCATTCAGAAGTAACTAAAGTTAAATTTCCCAAGGTATGTAAATAATAATCTAGTAATTGTTTGAGTTCATCTCCCAGTTCCTTCTCCCAATCTTTGCTTGGCTCTTGCGGTAAAATATGCTCAATAGTTTCACTTTTATCTTTATTGAGGACAGTATACCCATCTGTTCCCTTAGACAAGTGGCGATTAATTGTTTCTATAACAAGACCTATTTTTTTGGGATTGTTTTTATCATAAAGTGGACGGCTATTAATTGATTGTCGGACATCATTATTGTTAGGATATTGCTTGGTAATCAAGACTTTCTGCAAAGCTTCTGGTAAAGTAATTTCTTCATCTTCATCTTTGATTGCTGTTATATCTTTCCAAAGGGAGGGAAAAATTCTATTAAGATAGTTAGTTTGTTTCCCACAAATATAGCGACGAACTAGATAGTTTTCCAGTAAAGTTAGGGATTCTATAAACTCTGCAAGATCAATATTTTTAGAGTTATACTCATTATATAGCATTAATAAAAACGGATAAGTAGTAGAAAGGTCTAAAGTATTAAGGCGAATTAAGGCAGTTTTAATATCTTGATGGACTTCTGTTTCCGGTCGCAGTAGTTTGTTGTAATACTCAGCAAATTTTAGAAGATTAGCAATTTCTTGAACAAATTTTCGATCATCTAATTCTTTACAATAATCACGAAATCGTGCACAAATATGGGATTCAGCACAAAGATTTCTCGTTTGCATTGCTAAATAATGTCGAATAAAAGCCGTTAATTCACCCATCCGTGATTTACCAACTGTTCGTTTCTCTTGCAATAATCCTTCGATTTTTTCCCAATATTTAGTAAACGCATTTTCTTGCTGAGATGTTGGTAGCATCATCGCGATATAGTTGCGGACTAAATCTGCCTGAGTTAACGGTTTGCCTTTGGCATTAAGACTTTCAAAAATATGATAAGGGCTTTCATTTTTATTGAGTTCTATAAAAACAACTTGAAAGCAGTTCTGTAAGACCGTAAAAAACCTACCAATATCTAGTTCACTTTCTTTAACTGTAGATTCGATTTCGTGACGAAAATAATTATAAGCTTTAGGTATGCCGGATTCAGGTTGATTAGGTTTTTCTTCTGAAATAATCGCTTGATAAGCTTGGCGATCGCCGTATTTATTGGTTGGTAAAATTTTAAAATAAATCTCCCCTTCCCCTTCTTCATCTGAATTGACTACAAATTTATTAATTTTGTTAGCAAGCTTTGGATCGGTGGGCTTGACCAGATCCCGCAAAACAAGAAACAGTAAGGATAGGGTGGTCAAACGTTGCTGACCATCAACTAAGTTATGAGCTGTTATTGTGCCATTGCGTGTTCCATCATTGATAACTACCAGAGATCCTATAAAATGTTCTGGTTCTCTATCTGGATCGCTATCTGGATTGTATTCCTCATAAATTGCGATCGCATCCTTTAATAATACTTCCCATTCAGGTTTTTCCCAACTATATTCGCGTTGAAAGGGGGGCATAATATAATGGACTGCACCACCGGCACTGAAAACTTTGGAAATTTTGAAACTCTTTGCGTCCATTGCCAATCACTCCCAATATATCTAAGATTTGTTCGTCACTTACTTAGCCGTAGGCTGCGCTACCAAATTGATGCTAAATTTAACACAAAACCAGGGAGAACCGGATCGCATGATACCTGAGTAGGATTATCCAAAATCTCAACTTCCGCACCGGGTCGATAAATCTCTACTTGCCTATTTTTCCGATTAATTAACAAACCCAAAAGCGCACCATTATCTCGATATTCTCTCATCTTCTCCTGAGTTTCTTTCAAACTATCACTAGGAGAAAGTAACTCAACGACAAAATCTGGACACAAAGGGGGAAATTTCTTTTGTTGTTCAGGACTTAAAGCATTCCATCGTTCTAATTTCACCCAAGCAGCATCAGGGGATCGATCTGCACCATTAGGAAGCTTAAAACCAGTAGAGGAATCAAACGCAATACCGCTACCATCTCGATCTGACCAGTTAAATAATTGTTGCGTTAATCTTCCATTCCGGTTTCCAGTTTCTCCTCCTGCTGGTGACATGATAATTAATTCTCCCTTGGCCGTGCGTTCTAATCTAATATTCTCATTTTCTTGACAGAGTTGAAAAAATTGATCGTCGGTCAGTTTAATAATCGGGTTGAGATTGAGAGTCAGGGTAGTCATATCGGTATTTTATCGGGGACTAAACGACCTTTAATTAAGGATTGTAGCACATCCAGTAAGTCTTCAGGGAGATGGAAATACTAATTCAACTACGCAAATATCAAGCGGCCTTTCGGTTGAGGAATGACGCGCCCCAATTCGTTAGCAGTCTCAATCCACTGTTGCATAATAATTTCTACATTTTGCAATGCTTCTTGATAAGTTTCCCCATCAGCAGCACATCCTGGGAGTTCAGGAACTTCGGCAATAAAAGCCTCGTCTTCCTGACTCCAGTAAATAATTATTTCATACTTCATTAATTAGCAGAGTTTAAGTTTATCTGAATTGCTGATATAATTTTCTCTTCCCAAGCTGGATCGTCAAGTTTTATAGTAACTTTGTGAGGACGAGAATGCCGCCGATCCATATAGGCATAAAAAGCTTCTCGATCGTCTCTATGAGTGAGAATGTATTGCTTTAATTCGCGATCGCTCATTCCAGCATAATTGACATTACTCATGGTTCAATACTCCCATCAATTTGAATTTCAAATTCAATCTCTTCGCTTTGTCCTGCTAAGATAAATAGATTAAGAGTCCGTTCATCTATTTGTAAACAGTCATTTTCTCCATCCCAAATAAAAGGCAGAGCAGGCAAGATGCCTGCCCTACTAAATTATAACCCTACTCTACCCCCTCAATCCGATCCTCTACCTCCTGATACAACTGGCGCAAACGATCCAAATTACTCTCCGAAGTCTCCCAATAACCCCGGCCATTCACTTCCAACAAAGTGCTGACAATCTTACGGAAAGAATGAGGATTCAAATTCATCAATCGCTTCTGCATTTCTGCATCTTCGATAAACGTAGAATTGACATCTTCATACACCCAATTATCCACCGCACCCGCCGTTGCACTCCATCCCGAAGTATTCACTAAACGCTTAGAAATCTCGCGCACTCCCTCATAACCGTGCGCTAACATCCCCTCGTACCACTTGGGATTTAACAACTTAGTCCGGGAATCCAAACGCACTGTTTCCGATAACGTCCTTACCTGTGCATTTGCCGTTGTACTATCAGCAATAAATGATGCTGGTTGCTTCCCATCACCACGCAAACTGCCGATTAATTTGGTAGGATCGGAATCGAAATAGTGCGAGACATCGGTTAAGGAAATCTCCGCTGAATCCAAATTCTGGAACGTTACCTCAGCAGTCTTTAATGCTGATTCAAAAATCTTGCGATCCTGTTCCATTGTCCCTGGATTATCGGAAGAAAAAGCAAAGGATTTGCGAGTTAGGTACATTTCCTGTAACTCTGCTTCACTTTCCCAAGTGCTATTTTCTACCGCCAAATTGATGTTAGAAGAATAGGAACCAGACGCATTAGAAAACACGCGAGTTGCAGCTTGGCGCAAGTTTATTCCCATTTCTTCGGCTTGTTTCATCGCGTGTTTGCGGACAAAGTTCATCTCCAAAGGTTCGTCTGCTTCGGCGGCCATTTTCACGGCTTTATCTAACAGATTCATCTGGTTAATGAACAAATCTCGGAATACACCAGAACAGTTAATCACCACATCAATCCGAGGGCGACCTAACTCTTCTAAGGATAGTAATTCCAGCTTATTCACCCGGCCTAAAGCATCAGGAACCGGCTTAACTCCCACCATCCACATGACTTGTGCGAGAGACTCACCATAAGTCTTAATGTTGTCAGTTCCCCACAACACAACGGCAATAGTTTCGGGATAATTACCACCGTTATCTAAGCGCTGTCTTTCTAACAAACGGTCAACTATAATTTTAGCTGACTTCACTGCTGCCGTTGTCGGAATTGACTGCGGATCTAAGGCGTGCATATTCTTGCCAGTGGGCAAAACATCGGGGTTCCGAATCGGATCGCCACCGGGGCCAGGTAAAATATATTCACCTTCTAATGCCCGCAATAATGCGCCTAATTCGTTATCCGCACAAACCTGTTGTAAGCAGAATTCCAGATACTCAAATAGGGGTTTAATCGGTTCAGGGTCAACCTTTTTGTAACCCAATTCATGCAGTGCTTCAATCCAGGGTTCTTTCTTACCCATATTGAAGAAATTCAGCTTAGAAACCAGGGAAACTCTACCTTCTGCGTCGGTTTGTTCCTTGACTAAAGCGGTGACAGCGGCGCGAGTGGCTAAGGTGATGTTTTGCAATAATTCGACATCGGCTAAAATACCGCGATCGCTATTTTG
Source organism: Kamptonema animale CS-326 (assembly GCF_028330895.1). Lineage (NCBI taxonomy): Bacteria > Bacillati > Cyanobacteriota > Cyanophyceae > Oscillatoriales > Microcoleaceae > Kamptonema > Kamptonema animale. Next base: position 18,252 of record NZ_JAQMUA010000100.1, read on the forward strand.
GAAAACATCGTTAATATCGCGGCCGACGCTATTAGCAATGATTCGAGGTAAGCTGAGAAGGTTATCTTCTTCTCGATCTAAACTGGCAATATTTACCAAAGTCGCGATCGCTTCTTCTGCCGATGGTGGTTTGCCAATGACGTGCAAACCGCAAGGTAACAACCGCGATTCGATTTCCATCAATTTGCGGTAAACATTACCGACAATATTATCGCGTTCCTCGCCAGTTAATTGGGCAGCAACGCCCCCTTGTCCACTCTCATCTGCGGGAGGTAAGGCGATGTCTTTATCCAAATTAACTAAGCGGCACTTCTCAATAATTGCCTCGACAATGGGAATACCACGCCCGGTTTCTTTTAAGGTTTGATAGGAAGCAATTAACTCGCTGAGTTCCTGCAAACCTTTGTACAAACCCGCATTTTCCGCCGGCGGAGTCAGATAAGAAATCGTTTCCGCATAACTGCGACGCTTGGCAATTGTCGCCTCGGAAGGATTATTGGCTGCGTAGTAATAAAGATTAGGAATCTTGCCAATCAAGCTATCGGGATAGCAATCGTTAGACATTCCCATCTGCTTACCCGGCATGAATTCCAGGGAACCATGCGTACCAAAGTGCAAAACTGCATCTGCACCCCAAATCTGTTCTAAATAGGTGTAATAAGCAGCAAAACCGTGATGGGGACTAGCGGAACGCGAGAATAGCAACCGCATCGGATCGCCTTCATAGCCAAAAGTAGGTTGCACGCCGATAAAGACATTACCAAAAGCCTTACCGTAAATCAGTAAATTTTGTCCATCGCTGTTAAGATGTCCCGGTGGCGGCCCCCAATTTTCCTCTAATCGGGTGGAGTAAGGAGTAAATTCTTCATACTCTTGTACCGACATCCGATGGGCAATATTTAATTCGGGACTCGTGTATTGTGCCGTTGCATCGTGGATGACTTCTTGCATTAGCTTCTCAGCGGAATCTGGCAAGTTTTGCACATCGTAACCGTTGCCTTTCAAGGCGCTAATTACTTCGTAAATCGAGCCAAAAACATCCAAATAAGCAGCAGTCCCAATGTTGCCTTTATCGGGGGGGAAACTAAAAATTGTAATGGCAATTTTTTTGGTTAATTTGGGTTTGCGGCGCAGATTTGCCCACTTCATCGCCCGCCCAGCGATCGCCTCAATCCGATCCTGAAGCGCGATCGCTTTCCCCGTTGTACCATCACGCCCGGATAAAATAATCGGTTCGATCGCACCATCTAACTCAGGAATCGCAATTTGTAGCGCCACCTGAATCGGATGCAAGCCTAAATCGCTATTTTCCCACTCTTCCGTAGTTTGGAAAACCAACGGCAAAGCCACCATATAAGGGCGATTTAACCGCTTCAAAGATTCGATCGCCTTCGGATGATCCTGCCGCGCTGGGCCGCCCACAAGTGCGAAACCTGTGAGAGAAACCACCGCATCCACGATCGCCAAAGGTGCAACACCCTTCGCCCCAACTTCCAAGAAATAAGTATCCACAGGCTTAGAAAAGTCTAAACCCCCCGCAAAAATCGGTACAACCCGCGCCCCCATTGCCTCAAATTCTTGCACCATTGCTACATAGTGAGCATCATCGCCAGTCACTAAGTGAGTGCGTTGCAACACCAAACCAATGCAAGGCGCAAACGGATCTTTGAGATCGTCGGAAATATCTTGGCGGGAATTATACCAAGTTAGATACTCCTTCACGTCTTCAAACATCTTCGGGGCCAAAGGATGCCACACCCCCATATCCGGGTAAACTACGGGGTCTTGAAAGCTCTGTTTGCCACCTTTGAAGACATATTTATCCGATAGCATCAACAGGAAATTTTCGAGGTTTTCCTCGGAACCGCCCAACCAATACTGAAAACTCAGCATGAAATTGCGGGCATCCTGGGCCTTATCGATCGGCAAATATTTCAGCACTTTCGGCAGGGTTTGCAACAGTTTCAGCATCCCATCTTGGAAAGAAGCACCGGATTTTTCCTTCCGTTTCTTCATAAAATCGCCGATCGCACTTTTGCTTTGTCCCAATTGCGCCATCGAAAACGTGCCCATTTTATTCAGGCGCATCACTTGCGGCATCGAAGGGAAAACCACAGCGACATCGAGGCGATCGCGCAGGGGTTCCACCGCCGCCACCACCTTATCGGCCAAATCTTCAATGAAAATCAACGACGCGATAAAAATGTTCGCATCGGCGACATCGCGTTTAAAAGCCTCATAATTCTCAGCGCTACGGAGTTCTTCAATCAAATAGCCACTGATCTCAATTGCTAAATTCGGGTTCTTTTGGTTAATCGATCGCACTGCCGCCGATAGCGCACTCTGGTATTGCGGCTCTAGCACGACATAGACCACCTTGAGAAGCGATCGCCCCTGCAAGTTTTCCGGTGCGACGTGGCGAATGGTGGGCTTGACGTGAGTGAACATCCTTCTTTTGCTCCTTTAGATGCTAGTTCAGGAAAAGGGGAGGGAGCAAGTTCGCAGGGGGAAATTTCATCCTTTCCCAGTCCCTCGGTTGCAGTTTTGTAACGCAACTCTGCCCAGTACAGGGGTACGATCTTACCAATCCCATGAGTATTTGTACCAGAAAACGATCCCTAAAAGCTAGTTAGCACCTACTTTTGATACAATTCGATAAATACTTGGCAATGAAGGAAGAAGGAAGAAGGAAGAAGGAAGAAGGAAGAAGGAAGAGGGAAGAGGGAAGAAGGAAGAGGGAAGAGGGAAGAAGGAAGAGGGAAGAGGGAATAATTACCAATTACCAATTACCCGTCCTACCTCTTGAGTCTGAGAAACGCTATAATTTTTCTATTATCCATTCCCTAAAAACCATGATTGCAGTTAAAGACAATTCCCCACAACTTACTCCCGAAGAATACTTTATTTGGGAAGAAAAGCAACTCGAAAAACATGAATATATCAACGGTCAAGTTTACGCCATGAGCGGCGGTAGTGTTAATCATGGGCGCATCGCTATTCGGTTTACCGCCATGTTTGAGACTCATTTAGAGGGTAGGAGTTGCATAACTGGTAATTCTGACATCAAGGTTAACATTGTTGAAACTAATGACTATACCTATCCCGATGTCAGTGTAACCTGCGACGAGCGCGATCGAACCACAACCCAATACATTACCTATCCCTGCCTAATCGTTGAAGTTTTATCACCTAGCACTGAAGCATACGATCGCGGCAGCAAATTTAGAATGTATCGCCACAATCCAATTTTACAAGACTACTTATTAGTTAGCTCCACCAGTATTGAAATGGATTTATATCACAAA
>NZ_JAQMUA010000101.1:0-3449 GCF_028330895.1 Kamptonema animale CS-326
CTCCCCATCTCCCCCACTCTTCCCCGCTCCTTCTGTACTGAGTAAGATGGTAGGGCGACCGTATTCTTGCGCGACTTGACCTGCTACTAATCCTAAGACACCAACAGGCCATTGGGAGTCCGCTAAAACAATTACACTGGTAGTTGACAAATCAAGTTTAGCTAATTTTTCATTGACATCTTTAGCAACATCTTTCTGTATAGATTTGCGGCGAGTATTAGCTAATTCAGTTGAAAGTGCTAGTTGGTCGCAGCGTTTGGCATCCCGGCTAGTCAACAATTCCACGCAAAAACTAGCATCGCCTTGAATACGACTAACTGCATTAATTCTAGGGCCAATTCCGAAAGAAATATCTGTAGGGCGATCGCCACTTCTTTTGCACAATTCTAATAGTTTAGTAATCCCTGGTCGAGTAGAATTTGTGATTTGCTTCCCTAGACATTCTATACCCTTTTGTGCTAAGTAACGACAGTCACCTGTGAGTTGCACTAAATCAGCAATTAAACCAATAGCTACTAAAACTAATAGGTCGTCTAAAGGGCGTTGAGGAACATTGGGCAAACTTTGATAAAGTGCTTCAATTAACTTGTAAGCAACCGCTACACCAGAGAGGTGAAAAAGTTGGTGATTCGAGGGTAAATAGCGGGGATTGATGATGGCTACTACTTGAGGGCGTTCTTCTGGTAGCGTATGATGATCGGTGACAATAATATCTATTCCTAAACTGCGGGCATAGTCAATTTCTGCTAAATTTGTGCTGCCCGTGTCACAGGTGATAATTAGAGTAATTCCTGATTTCGCTAAAGTGTCAATGCCGGGGTTATTGAGGCCATGAGATTCAGTGAGACGATTGGGAATATAGTAGGTAAGTTGGTCATTTTGAGAGAAAAACTGCCCTAAACCATCCCAAAGAACAGAAGTTGAGGTAATACCATCTGCGTCAAAATCTCCCCAAATAGCAATATTTTCTGCATTATTACGTGCTTGTAGAATTCGCTCTACGGCAAGATTCATTTCTTGCCCAAATTCAAAGGGACTTGCTGGTTGATAAAGATTGGGGTTCAAAAAACCCGCTATTTGTTCGGGGTTTTGAATTCCCCTCGACATTAATAGTGAGGCCGCATAATGCCCTGGCAATTCAGGGGCGTGACTTTTGACGGCTTCAATTAACCAAGTTGGCGGGTGAATTGGGGGCTGAATTTGCCAATTTTGAGGTTGTTCCGGCATTTAGGAATATCCAACGACTAAATGATTCCTACATTTCTATTTAATCTTATTTTATGTAGTTTTTTTTAGCTAGCAAGCTAATTCTATTCCTTTGGTGGTACTCAAAGGATCACTCTAAGGGTACAGTCTGCTTATTCGCGGCTCAGTTAGACTAAGTACAGATGAAAGAAAACCTTTATTTTCTTTCTCTAAAGGCTCTCAGAAGAAAATTGTTAGCTCAAGTTTTCAAATAGGGGCATCTCCTACAGAAAATTATTTTTTGAATACTTTTGACGAGGATAATTATGAAACCTAACGAAGAAAATAGCTCTAGCCGTGAAATTCATCAAGAAATTCACACCGAGGGAACTAACGGTCATGTCAGTACAACGCGAACTACTTCCACAGTTCCCAGTACAACGGCAGCTCATCACAAAGGTTATGTTCAGGGTGAAATTGCGGAAAACCATCGCAGAAATGAAGTCCAAAAAGTTCGGGATAATGACAACGCTGCTCGTGGGTTACTATTAGGAATTATTCTGGCTTCTTTAGTCGGCTTGGTTCTCGGAACTATATATTACTTGAATAGGCGTGATGAAGCTCCCATTCCTGCTCCTTTAGTAATACCTGTACCAAGAGCAAATCAGCCTTCAACACCACCTGCTCCGACTAGGACTATTGAGAGAGAAAAGACAATTATTGAAAAGATTGTTCCCGCTCCTCAACCATCTCCAGTTCAAAAAGCTACGCCTGCTCCTCAACCAAGTGGAGCTCAAAAGGTTGCTCCGGCTCCTCAACAACCAGCACCTAATATCAATATTACTGTTCCCAATTCCCAGCGGCAAGATCCACCCGCTCCACAAGCAGCACCGGCTCCATCTTCACCGTCAAATAATATCAATATTACGGTTCCGAATCCTCAGAGGGAGCCAGCTCCAGCTTCACCAAGTCCAGCACCTCAGAGTTCAACTGCTCCATCCTCCAATCAAAATGATAGCGGTTCTGGAGTAGGGACAGGCAGTGAAAGTAATACAGAAAGCGGCACTGATTCTAATCCTAGTAATACGGCTACACCTGGTAGTAATTCTGGTGCAGATGGTTCACAGCAATAGAAGTCTGATGTTTAATTAGTATCCAGGGTTCAAACCACTGACTCATAATAGTTAAAGTCCTCTAAGGGGGACTTTTTTTATGGTTTAAATAGATATTTCTTCAATCATACCTAGATTCGGCAGCCAATCTGGGGGTGCAGTTACCGTAATGTTGCTTAAGGTATTTTCTTCAGTTTCGGGACTGCGATCGCAGCGAGTGATAAACTGACAAAAATCGCAATTGTTCGATGTAATTTCTACTTGTGGAAAGGGTTCGCCTTCTTCATGATATAATTTCAACCATTTTGTTAGTTGGTTTAAGATTCTAGTTAAATCATTTCTAGTTTGTTCATGCTGTATGTTGCTGTAAGTAAATTTGAGGCTTTGAGGTTGACTTTCACCTTCTAATTGTACGAACCAATAGGTCATAGAAATTTTTTCGGGTAGATAATTGCTGGTTTCTGCTAAAACATATAAATAAAGACGAGTTTGCCAATTTTGTGCTAATAATTTATGGTTTTGAGGGCGGGGGTAGGTTTTCCAGTCAAAGATTTGAGCTTGTGTTGGTTCGGCTATGAAGAGGTCATAAATTACGGTAATTAAATAGTCTTGGAAGATGAGGGTACGAGGATGTTCAGCTTGGCGGAAGGTGAGGTTACTATTTTCTGGGGGGGTGAAAAGTTCGGGTGTGGCTTTTATAAAGGCAGTGAGGCAATTGTGCATTTCTGCGTCTTCTTCAATCAAGGCTTCGATTGGTAATCCGATTTCTCGCTGCTGCATTAACAGGTGAAATTTGCTACCCCAGGCGAGTTTTTCTTGTTGTTCTGGGGTATAGGGGGTTGCTAGTTGTTCGAGGTAGGTGTGTTGAAATTTGCGGGGGCAGGTTGTGAGTAGGTTGAGTTGCCCTTGGGAGAGTCTAAACATTGTTTATTTCTATTGTTTGATATTTATTTAATTGTAGGCGATCGCGCTTGGTAATTTGTGCTAATCTAATATCAGTGGTGTATAGTTACAATACTCCGGACAGTTTTGGAGTAGAGACGCGATCGCCCGTCCACAAAAAAGTAAGTAAAATTTGAATCTCAAAGGCAGAAAAAAAGACACTCTTTAGGTTAAGCTTAAAAAAACTGAGCTTAACAGACTGCCTTATGA
>NZ_JAQMUA010000102.1:0-12308 GCF_028330895.1 Kamptonema animale CS-326
CCCCCTAACCGACGAAAGCGGTTGCTAGATCTCACCTTAAACCCGATGCAGAACCCTCTGGAGTTGAAGTTCCAAAGGCTCATCCCGGCGAATCTCCAAACCCGGAAAATCGTACTTTCCGAGGATTTTTCCCCCTTTCAACACCTCTTCTGGCGACCATAGCAGCCATCGGCTACCAGGGGGAAGAGTGCTCAAACTCCCTGGATTTTGACTCAGCCAGATTAAAGGAACCCTTGGCAAATCAAAAGCCACATCTTCACCCGCATTCACAGCCGCCAGAGCTTCCAACACCCCTCTACTGCTACTAACTTCCCCCGTCCCCGCCGTCCAGAGCTTGACGTTAAGCTGGCGCTTGCTAGCATAGAAATACAGGGATGCAGCCGCAATGACTGCTTGTTCAAAATCTGAATGTTGCCAAGTAGCAGCGCTGTCTAGGCAGATCGTAATTTCCTGGCTACCTGTAGAGATTTCTAACTCCCGCACTCTGAACTCTCCGTAACGCGCACTGGTTCGCCAGTGGATCAAACGGGTAGGGTCTCCATGTCGGTAAGGTCTCAGTGTGCGGGTAATACCCTCTGTAGCCATTTGCGATCGCTTACTCTCGTAAAATTGCGGACTCTCTTGTTGACCCATTCGATCCACCAAAGGACAGGTGGTCAAGGGCAAAACTGTAGGATATACAATTGCCATAGCCTTAGCACTCCGGCTGCGGCGACACCAAAATAACCCCAAAGGCGCTGCTGTTCTCAGTTCTACTTCATTCCACCGATAGACTCCCCGTTGCTGTGTAGGATGATAGTATGTGTCTAAGTAAATACCCTGAGAAGGTATGACTTCAATGGCATGGGGTGTGGGTTGTCCGAGTACAAAAGGTAGAATGTCTAGGACTTGCAACAGGGTTTTGGGTTGGTCGGCGGGATTTTCGATTTCTAATTCGATCGTTAGTCGATCGCCAACACTGACTGGCTCAATTGGTCGGCGGCGAACTTGCAGGGGTTTAAGCGATCGCACAGGCAATACAGCAGCCATCCCCAGCATTGCCAAAATCACGCCGCTGATGACATATAGCCATCCAGCCATCGTATTTGATGCAGCTCCAAAAAAGAATAAGGCTAGCGAGCCTAGCAGCCAACCCGCGTAGGCAGGGGCAACCCAGTGAGTTTCTAGCCAGTAGGTGATTTGATGACCGGTTCTGATAACAGGAGTATTCATTTCTAAGTGCTAATTGCTAATTGGGGATTGCTAATAGTTAATTGTAAATTCTTCTGAATCGTTAGCCATTAATTAGCCGTTAGTAATTAGCCAGTTTTTAGCAATTAATACTGTTTTACCGCAGGAGACAAAGAAATGAACCAATTAAATAATGCTACGCCCGTTCGAGCTGAAGCTCATGGCCGCAGGGCACACCTGCCCCCACCCCCACCACCCCCGATGCCATCTGGGGTACAGGCTGCTCGTCACCACGAAGATGTGCCCGATACTTCTATTGAGCAAATGGTGAAAGCTGCTCATAGTAGCAAAGCTTCTGACATTCACATTCGAGTTGGCCAAGTTCCCCGATTTCGGATTCGCGGTGAGATGGTAATACCTGGAAATCAGGTGATGACCACACCAGAAATTTTTGAACATTATTTGGCAGAAATTCTTACACCCTCCCAACGCAGGCAATTTGTAGAAACGAAAGAGTTAGATACGGCAATTTTTTACCCCGGTTTGGTGAGGTGTCGGGTAAATTGTTTTGATTCTTTAAGTGGTGGTGCTATAGTATTGCGTCTGATCAATTTGAATATTCCTTCAATTGATGAGTTGGGGTTGCCGCCAGTTCTGAAAAATATTATCTGTCGCAAGCAAGGATTAATCTTAATTACAGGCCCGACGGGTTCGGGTAAATCTACGACATTGGCGGCGATGATTGACCACTTGAATGCGACAGAATCGAAGCACGTAGTTACAATTGAAGACCCAATTGAATACATTCACCCTTCTAAAAAGTGCTTAGTTAGTCAGCGGGAAGTGGGTTTACATACTCATGAGTTTGAACAGGCATTGCGGGCAGTTTTGCGCGAAGATCCCGATGTAATCTTGATCGGGGAAATGCGCGATCGCGTCACCATTAATACAGCTTTGCAAGCAGCTCAAACTGGACACTTAGTGTTAGGTACTCTCCACACTCGCAGCGCTATCAATTCTGTGAATCGGTTGTTAAACCTTTACCCACCTGATGAACAGGAGGCGATGCGAATTCAGGTTTGTGACTCGTTAGTGGCGGTAGTTGCTCAACTATTGCTTCCGACTGTGGATAATCGTCGGGTGGCAGTTCACGACATTTTAGTGAATACGCCTGCTATGCACGATTATCTGATGAAAGGTGACGACGAAAACGCATTTAGATTGATGGAAACTGACACTTACGAAGGGATGCAAATTATCAATCAGGTTCTCTATGCGTTGGTGCTTGAAGGGAGAATTACAATTGAGGAAGCAGAAAAAGCTTCGCCGGAAGCAAGCGATTTAGATCGGCGTTTGCGGACGGGAGGTTATGATGCAAATTCGGCTCGCGAGTTTAAAGGTAGAGACAAGGCTCCGTCTTACAGGTAATTGTTAACGGTTAACTGTTAACTGTTTTGATTTGGGGTTCTCGCATAAGATCTCAAATCCGGGTTTGATATCTCCTCGATCGTTTGGCGATTGAAATCGCTACTACAAAAACAAAGTCCGCCTGCGCGGACTAAAGAATAAAGGGGGTATTTAAGCCTGATTTGGTATGATACCAAATTCGGTTTATTACCCGTTTGATCTTATAGTCCGCGTCGGCGGACTTTGTTTTTGTAGTAGCGATTTCTAATCGCCAGGACTTATATAGTTTTCAACGCCGATTTTGTATGAGAACCCTTTGCCTATTGCTGGTAAAATAGACAAGGTAGAATTGTACCAAATTTACCTGTAACTTGTGAGCCGACAGTTGTAAAATGAGACAAACTTCTCTGAATGCGATCGCGATCGCTATTTTCGCGGTGACAATTTCCACTTTGTTAGGCCCGGCGCTAAATTTGCCACAAGCAGTACCTGCGATCGCTACTTTTTGTCTGTTAGGGTTAGCTGCATTCGATACTTTCCAATGGCAAGGTCAAGGCAGTGCTATTTTATCAGATGTGTTGGCGGGAAGTTCTGACGATAGGCGCGAGCGTATTCTCCGCCACGAAGCCGGACATTTCTTAGTCGCCTATTTATTGGAAATTCCCGTTAGCGGCTACGCACTTAACGCTTGGGAAGCTTTTAAACAAGGTCAAACAGCACAAGGTGGGGTTAGATTTGAAGACCAAGAATTAGCTGCACAAATGCAAAAAGGTGCATTTTCCGTTCAACTTTTAGATCGATACTGTACCGTTTGGATGGCGGGAATTGCTGCTGAAAATTTAGTTTATGGCAATGCAGAGGGAGGAGCGGAAGATCGCGATAAAATTAGACTAATTTTATCACAATTACGCCGTCCTGCATCGGAATTTAAGCAAAAAGAAAATCGGGCATTATTGCAAGCTCGCAATCTTATAGAAAATCATAAACCAGCTTATGAAGCTCTAGTTGAGGCTATGAAAAAGCGAGAACCTGTTGCTGAATGTTATCGGGTGATACAGCAAAACTTGTAAACATAGATGGATAGCTTTAAGAAACCAAAAAAGGGAGCAGATGCTAGAGGTAAAGCAGGGGCAACGGATATACCAAGTTGGGCAAAAGGTGAAGCTCCACGCGCCGACGAGTCTGGTGCAGAGTTTGCTAAACGCCTACTTGATGAAAAATACGGAACGGGAAATTATTCGGAGGGGCCAGGAACGGAGTTTAATAAGCTAAAAAAATATGGCAATCGTCATTTTGAATCAAGTTAGCCAATGATAAACACTAATATTTAATGAGGAATAAAAAAACAATGTCTGAACAAAATGTTTCTACAATAGCGTTACCGGAGTCCACAGAGAACTCGATCGAGAACCCAGAAACATTGTATCTGTTTGGTTTCCGAATAGATCCTGATAAAGAAGACCCAGAAATATATACACTATTTATATATGGGGAACAAGAGCGGCCATTAGTAGCTGACGGTTACATAGTGTTTTTCAGTCGGCCAGACCTAGCTCTTAGCGCTCTTAAGCTGTGCGAAATTGATACCAGTCAGTTAGGGATGCCACCCGCAGAAGTTGCTTTGGTCTGCGATATAGCAGAAACGCTGCACCTGATAAGGTATAAAGATATTGACGAATCAGCCACTATTTTAAACTGTTTAAACACAGTATTTGACTTGGTTAAAGCTATCTTACTGCCTCTGCCAAATGATTACAAGCAAGTCCTTTACTCCTTTGCCGACCATCTTACTTTTGAGCAAGAGTTCGCTAGTTTCTTTACTCAAAATGAGATTCAAAGGTCAATGATAGAAAATGCTATTTTATGGTGCATGGGTGCAGTTATGTCCAAAGCTAAATTATTGAGGTAATAAGATTTTTTTGATGAGTATTGTTAGTAGTTTGAAAGCCTGCTCCTTATGAATTTCAGAATAATCGCAACTAGAATAAGAAAATTACTATCAGGGCAATCGCAAGCTATACTCCTAAGTACGCAGGCTCCACCTGCTTAACAAATCCTTGCCAAATTTTATGAGCAATACCCACTTTCCTCTCCGTCCCATCAGCAATCTAGAACCTAAAAAACTCAGTTTTGCTACCAAATTAGCTTATGGTGCTGGCGATCTCGGCCCCGCCATCACTGCGAACATCCTAGTATTTTTCCTGCTGTTTTTCTTCACAAATGTTGCTGGTTTGCCTGCGGGGTTGGCAAGCAACATTCTCCTAATTGGCAAGGTTTGGGATGCCGTTAATGACCCAATTGTAGGCGTATTAAGCGATCGCACAAATCATCCTTGGGGTCGCCGCTATCCTTGGATGATATTCGGTGCAATTCCCTTTGGAATATTCTTCTTCTTACAGTGGATTGTTCCCAGCACAAATCATACAGTTCTGTTCTGGTACTATGTGATTATCGCCATCCTTTTTAACACCGCTTACACGGCCGTTAACCTCCCCTACACGGCTCTTACCCCAGAACTAACCAAAGACTATAACGAACGCACTAGCCTTAATAGTTTCCGATTTGCCTTCTCTATTGGCGGTAGCATTCTCTCATTAATCTTAGCACAAGTCATCTTCGCAACAGTTAAAAACGATCCGATTAAACAATACTTAATTTTGGGGGGAGTCTGTACGCTTATCTCAGTATTGCCAATATTCTGGTGTGTTTTAGGAACCCGCAATCATGTTGCATCTCAGCAGGAAAGCCAAGAAGAAGCAGATCGTTCCGCCTCATTGCCACTAGCAGAACAGTTGCGAATTGCATTCAGCAATCGGCCGTTTTTGTATGTAATTGGCATTTATCTATGTTCCTGGCTAGCAGTGCAGTTGACCGCTTCTATTCTGCCTTACTTTGTGGTTAATTGGATGCAAATGCCAGACCACGTTTTTACCCAAGCTGCGATCGCAGTTCAAGGTACTGCTTTAGCCATGTTATTTGTGTGGAGTGAAGTCAGTCGGCGATATGGTAAAAAAGCCGTTTACTTTATGGGAATGAGTTTGTGGATTATCGCACAAGCTGGACTCTTTTTCTTGCAACCTGGACAAATTTGGCAAATGTATGTACTCGCAATTATGGCTGGCGTTGGAGTTTCTACGGCCTATTTAGTACCTTGGTCGATGATACCAGATGTGATTGAACTCGACGAACTGCAAACTGGGGAGCGACGAGAAGGTGTTTTTTATTCGTTTATGGTGTTGTTGCAAAAAATTGGATTAGCGTTGGGTTTGTGGTTAGTAGGACAAGCTTTAGAAGTAGCAGGATTTATAGCGACTGTTCCGGGACAACCAGCACCAGTGCAACCTGCTTCTGCACTTTTTGCTATTCGCGTATCCATTGGCCCCTTGCCAACTATTGCCTTAATTGGTGGTTTAGTTCTAGCTTATTTCTATCCGATTACGAAAGAAGTTCATGCAGAAATATTATTGAAGCTTAAAGAGCGACAGGCTGAACATGATTAGTTGTTAATTGTTAGTTGTTAGTTGTTAGTTGTTATATCAAGTCCGGTTAAATACTTGTCATTGCGAGCCAAGCGCAGCGCGTCAAGCGCAGCGCAGTTGTTCGCTGTGCGAAGCAATCTGAGGGTACGAAGCAAGCCCGAAGCAATCGCCTAGTCTCTGCGATTGCTTCGCACAGCGAACAATGACAGATCGTAAATTTGCCGGACTATATTAGTTGTTCTTTGTTCTTTGTTAACTGCCACTAAATCAGCAATTACCAATCAGCAATTACCAATTAGCAATTAGCAATTAGCAATTAGCAATTAGCAATTACCCTTCCTGCAAATCAGATAACTGCACAGTAAAAGTTGTCCAGCCACCACCACTAGCTACCTGAATTTTTCCGCCTAATTGTTCCACAAGTTTCTGCACTAAAGCTAAACCTAAACCCGTTCCCCCTTGCTTCCAAGGATCGGCATTGGGAACCCGATAAAACTTTTCAAAGATGTGAGGTAACTCCTCCGTAGGAATTTCTGATTGATTGCCAACAGTGAAATAAATTTGGGAACTGCCAATTGAAGAATGAGAACTAGGGGTGGGTGAAAAATTGGTTTCCACTGTTCTATTCTTGTGCTTTTCCCTTCCTTTATTCCCCATTTTTGCTGTCTCATTTCCATTCTCTCGTTTGCAGTTAACTCTCAGAGTAACTTCACCACCGTTAGGCGTATATTTGCAAGCATTATTGAGCAATTCTGCTAAAATCCGAGCCAGACTAGCACGGTTTGAAGTGATGGTAGGTAACTTACGATCGCACTCAACTTGCAATATTTGCTGGCGATTCTGGGCTCTAGCTCTAAATGGTTCAATTATAGCAGGCAGCCAAGTTTGTAAATTAACTGATTCCAAAGCAATAGGATAAGCTGCTGCTTCCAAACGTTGCAAATCCAACAGAGCATTAATTAAATCTGTTTCTCTAGTGCATTCCGCTTCTAGAATCCCTAAATAAATTTGTCGCCGCTCTGGAGTTGGAGAAATTTTTAACATATGAATCGCCATTTTCATATTTGCTAAAGGCGTTCGCAGTTCGTGGGAAACTGTACTGAGAAAGTCATCTTTAAGGATATTTAGTTGCTGAAGTTCTTGGACTTTTTGTTGCAATTCTGCCGTGCGTTCTTGGACTTGGCGTTCGAGATCGGTATTCAGATTTTGCACTTGCTGGTAGAGTTGTGCTTGCTGAATTGCGATCGCTACTTGAGTTGCTAATTGTAAGAGTAAATCGACTTCCGAAGGCTCCCACTGACGTGACTCTGCACACTGGTGGACGCACATCATTCCCCACAAGTTACCATCTTGCAATATGGGGACAACAATCAGTGCTTTAATTTCGGCTTGTCTAAAACGTGCAAATTGCTCTGGAGAGAGATTAGCTTTATCAATATCAGAAATCGCATATTTTTCTTGCTCAAATGCCTTATTGCATTCTTTCCAAATACTTTCGGGAACGAGATCTCCTAACATGGAAGGCCAATTAGAGGCGACTGATTCTGCTACGACCACGCCAATATCTCCAGGTTCTAAGCGGATGATCGTCCCGCGATCGGCTTGCAGCACTAGACGAACTTCTGCAACTGTGGCGTTGATAATTTCGTCGAGATTTAGAGATTGATGAATTCGCAAAGCAATCTTAGTTAAAAGCCGATCGCGTTGCAGTTGAGAATGTAGTTTTGCTGTCCGTTCTCGCACTTCTTCTTCTAGTTTGGCGTTACGGCTTTGTAGGAGTTCTAGTTTTTCAGCTTGTAGTTGATATACTGACTGCTGCAATTGCTTGACAGCACGATACATTTCTGTCGGATCGAGCACTTGTAGCAAGCTAGTTTGGGTGATCAAACCCAAGAGTTCTCCTCGGCTGCCGCAGACAACTAATCGCTGCGCTTGTTGCTGCTGCATTTCTTTGTGAGCCACCCATAAGGAATCAGAAGGTTTTAAACTAGATGGAGAACTTCTCATCACCGTAGAAGCTGGTAAATTCTCAAAATCTAGTTCTAAAAATTGAGCCTGCACGAGATCGTATTCGGTGATAATTCCGCGCGGTTTTTGAAAGGAATAATAACAAATGGAGGTGCGATTATCCTTGGGCTTCTCCATTTTTAATTCTTTACTTTGGGTAATGACAAGGCAACTAGCCTGATGATCTGACATTAGTTGGGCTATACTCAACAGTGAAGCTTCTTGGGGTGCAGAGATGGGCATAGTCATCAATTCTGTCACCCGTCGTAATTTCAGAATATTGGAGGGTTGCAGCACTTGACGAATCATTTCCTTGGTGAGTACGCCAACTAAGCGAGTTTCGCTGTCTACAATAGGTAAGTAGCGAATCCGGTGCTGGCGAAATAGGGATAAGGCAGTGAACACATCTTGGTCAGCGGATTCGGTGAGGGTAATAGAAGCTGGCGACATGACTTCGGCAATGGGAATTTTGTGTAGAGGGACTCCGGTGCTGCTGTTAATCTTGCCTGTGGCAATCAATCGGACAATATCGCCTTCAGTTAATATACCTAGTAGCTGCGAACCTTGATGGCTGTCGGAGGATGTTGCTCCCTGAAGCTCAGAGGCATTTTTCACTACTAGGACGCAGCGAGCGCGCACTCCTTGCCACAGGGGAGTTTCGCCAATTGCTGTGATGTTTGAGGAGGAGTTGACTTTGGGTAGGCTGCACTTACTTTGTACTTGACCGATCAGGGCGATCGCTTCTTCCAAAGAAGTTTCGGGTGCCGCGATCAGGGGGTGACGGTCAATCGCTTGTTCAAGGGCCGATGAGTAAAGGGGCGGTTGGTGAAACTGCATAGTAAATCACAGCTAGAGCGCAGGGCATCCATTGGAGGGCGATCGCTTTCGCGACTGTTTTAGACAAGACTTACGCACAACAGATCCGCCAACTCGCTAAAAAAGGGGGCTTTGAACTTTCCCTCTTTTTTAAGGAGGGCTTTGAGGGATCGAGCTTTCAGACTTCAAGTGCGTAAGTCCTATCAAAGTTAAATTTATTGAAGCAAAAGGGAAGGTTTTATGCTGTCTAATAACGATCCTAACTTCTGGGAACAGCGCTATCACGAAGGAACGACTCCTTGGGATTTGGCTCAAGCTGCTCCCTATTTCGCTAGTTTGTTAAATTCTCCCTCAGCTCCACAACCAGGCCGCACGGCCGTTTTGGGCTGCGGTCGTGGTTACGATGCCGTGCTGTTTGCCGATCGCGGTTTTGAGGTTATTGGTTTTGATTTTGCTGCCTCTGCGATCGTAGATGCAACCTGTCTAGCTCGAGAAAGGGGTAGTAGTGCCCAATTTTTGCAGAGGGATATCTTTGAGTTGGCAGCGGAATTTCCCTCTAGTTTTGACTATATCGTGGAACATACCTGTTTTTGCGCTATTCCTGTTGAAAAACGCAGGTTTTACGTGGAATTAGTACATTCGCTTTTGCGTCCCGGTGGAGAACTAATTGGTCTATTTTTCACCCACTCCCGTCTCGGTGGCCCTCCCTTTGGAGTTACACCAGCCGAAATTTGTGAGTATTTTGAGGCGAAGTTTCAAATTCTTTCTCTGGCACCTGTAACTAATTCCGTACCAGCGCGTCAAGGAGAGGAACATTTCGGTCGTTTTCGCCGACTCTAAGTAGAACGCAGAGCGCAGAAGCCTGAAGCTTGAAGACAAAATTTAGTTATCTAGAAGCTCAGAAGGTTAACGAAGAAGACCGAGGGAGTAGCTTTTCAAGCATCTAAATTTTACGTTTCAATATCTCCTCCTACTTAAACGAATTATTATCCCCTCAGAAGATTATGACTTTCCGATCTTCCTCTCTATTTTTAATTTTTAATTTTTAATTTTTAATTACCTCTACCTCCTTTTTTTATTTTTAATTTCTAATTAGCTAAGTATCGCTTAGGCGTTGCATTAACCAGTCATATCTAGATTTAGCTAAGTTGTTGTCTTCTAAAACGGGTTGATTTGGTTCATCTATTGGACTATCCTGAAACAGGAGGTAGTCGGGATCTTGACTGAAACGGTTGACTGTGCCCCGCAGTCTAGTGGAAAGAAATTTTGTGATCGCTCGATAGAACCGTAGAGAAAAAAGTACGTCTTGTTCTAGTTTTTCGGTTAATTTCTGTCTAGAAATTGATAATATTAGGCATTCTCCAATAGCTTTGACACTGGCAGAGGGGAGGCGGCCATCTACGAAAGACATTTCACCTAAAACCTCTCCAGAGCTAATTTTGCCTATTTCTCTGTTGCCTAAAGCTGCGACTGAAACACTCAGGCTGCCGTCGAGAACGATATAGAGCGCATCTATGGGTTTGCCTTCACAGATCAGCACTGTGCCTGCTGGAATTTGCTTGCGCGTGCCGTTAGCGAGCATCCAATCTATGTCGCGATCGCTTAATTCGCCTAAGATGACTAAAACTTTGCTCATAATGTAGGAGGGGGGATGCGTGTTGTCTTTTTATACCTTATATTTTGATAGCTTGGTAATGTAACGGCATTTTTTAAGGAATTGCTTATGAAAACCGTTCTGATTGTGGAAGACAATCCGATTAATTGGCGAGTTTTTGAGAAGATTATAACGAAGCGGGGGGCAATGCTTGCCAAGCATACGGAAGATGTGGAAGAGGTTTTACACATGGCCTCTTCTGGAGAAGCTGATATTATCCTGATGGATATTTGTCTAGCCAACAGTTATTATCAAGGCAAGCCGGTTAACGGTGTTGAGATCACTAGATTGCTGAAAGCAAACGAGCAAACAGCTAAGTTGCCTGTAATTTTGGTGACAGCTCTAGGCGAGAGCGATCGCGAGCAACTTCTGGCTCAGAGCGGTGCAGATGGCTTCATTGCCAAACCCGTAGTCGATTATCAAAATTTTGTAGATCAGATCAAAGCCAAGTTACCCCAAGAATAAATTGACACTCCCACCCCTGAAGGGGATGGGATTCTTTAGAGATTTCGCCCTAAATATCCCAGAGAGACAATTGCTTGCCCTGTGGGTTCTCGCCCACACGCCGTTTGCCTTTTAAAGGCAGCGTGTTAACTGACGAGCGTTCGCACAATTCAACCTCAAAGAGATTCAACTGTACTGGTTTCGACGAGTCCCGCCGTACCATTTTCGATTTAATTATTTTGACAATATTCAGTCCGTATGCTTGCACTTACTGCAAGTTTGACTGGTATACTTTGGGTTAACTCGATACAATTTCTTGCCTGACTTCACAGCCAAATAACTAAGTTTTTGAGTTAACGCATACCAACTGGCATCAGCAATAGAACGATTTAAACCACGTTTAGCCGATTGACCGTTGGGAAGAAATCTACCAGATTCAGATTTCACAGGTTTGCACCGTTTCATCATGTTTTGGATCTGCAAATCTTCAACCGCAACTGCGTCAGCTCTTTTGACGATCCGATTAGCTACATTCCATTGATAAGATTCTCGTTGCTGCTGAATTTTGTTGTGCAGCTTGCTCACTCTAAGTTGAGCTTTGCTACGATTTTTTCTTCCCTTTTGTTTACGACTAACGCGCTTTTGCCTAATTCGCATTAAACGCTTAGTCTTTTTATTGGTGGCAAAACGCGGGTTGTCAATGGCACTGCCGTCGGATAGATAAACTAACTTGCCCAACCCCAGATCGCAACCAGTGATAGTTTTGATTTCACTATCTGGAATTACCGGGAAATCCGAAATATTTTTATTCTCAGTTCTAATCGAAACATACCAGCCATCAGCTTTTTGCCTCACCGTAACTGTTTTAATTTCAAACCCATCACGAATCGCACGCGAGTTATAAAACCGCATCCATCCAATCTTCGGTAAATAGATTTTATTGCCTTTAATCTTTACTCTCCCTGGTTTGTAGTTAAATGATTTAAAATCGTGACGGCGCTTGAACTTAGGGAATCCCGCCCCCTTGAAAAACTTATTAAATGATTCATTGACTCTGGCGGGAATTGACTGCAAAACTCCGATATCAATGCTTTGATACCAAGGTCTTGCATCTTTCAACTCTTGCAGATTCGCATCTTGCATTAAAGATGCTGTGCGCTTAGGCGACTTATCCTTGTCTCCATCTTTCTTGGCTTTGCCGCCGCCATCCTTCCAAGGATTAGCCAATTGCGTTCCCTTGACTAAACCACAGCTTAAAGGGGTAATTTCAACTTGTGATTTTAAATCGCAATAGTTGCCCATAAGAAATTGCTGATGCCAGCCATCAATTC
>NZ_JAQMUA010000010.1:0-32250 GCF_028330895.1 Kamptonema animale CS-326
AAAATTGAGGAAACATAATTAACAGATGGGGCCACTTAACAATTTCGACCCCATCTTTTTTTAGCTCAGGTTGGGTAAATCCGCTACTGGTGGGGGAGTTGACGGGGTTGTCACCCCGTCAAGGTGTCAAGGAAGTTTTATACTGAACGGTATGGAAACGAAAAAGCCTCATAGCGTACAGGGACGACCTCGCGCTTTTGATATCGACCAAGCCTTAGAACAAGCTTTGCAAATATTCTGGGGTCAGGGCAACTTTTGGCGATCCGAACCAATTAAACCGATTTTTACAAGAGATTTATTCCGCAATCAGCAACATAGAATGTCTATCAGCGTCTTTGACTAAACAACCTTGACGATAAGGACAGCAACTCTCTGTAAACTTAACAACTCGCGACGATACAAACTCAACCCCATTCTGCCGCAACATTTCCACAGCTTGCTCAATGTCGTTGACAACTAGCTCAATTTGCATATTAGCAATATCGCAACTTTTCCAGTTACTCGGCATGGGACGACTATTTGGAGGCACAAGATAGTCTAGTAATTCAATACCCAAACCGCCTCGATCGGGTCGCAGTGCTGTAATTCGGACTTCAACTTCTTCTGGTAAACGATCGAGTCTAGCTTGCGTTTTACCTTGATTGAGACTGCCACCATCAACTTGCATTCCCAGCAAGTCGCGGTAAAATTTTAGACTCTGCTCGGTGTTGCTAATTGCGATCGCACTATGGTCGATTCCTAAAAACAAGCGATCGCTCTTGCGATGCCACTTCTCTTGCCCTTGATCGGCAGGAAACCAAATTAACTCTAAAGGGTGGCGATCGCAATCTTTGAACTTGAAGGCTCGTACACCAGCAGATGCTTTATTCTCAGGTGGTATCGTCTGCGGTTCAACGGAAATCGGTTCAATTGGAAACGATCGCAAATGAGCATAAGCCCGATCCATATCACTAACTGCGATCGCCAAATGTTGGAACCACAGATCATTACTTTGCGAATCCTTGGGAATCGGTTTTCCCTCAATATTGAGATACTGCATCAGCTCAATGAGTTCATCTCCAAGCTGCAAGGTGACAATGCGAATTGTTGCCTCAGCCACGCCTACTAAGTCGCTGTAATCATCTGTTTCAACCGTGATGTCTGAAACGGGTTCAAATCCTAGTGCTTGCGTATAGAACTCCTGAGAGCGATCGGCATCACTCACGGTTAATCCAATAGCACGAATTCGTTGTACCTGAATGGGATTCAACATAAAAATTTTGAGCTTATCGAAAACGGCAAGCCTGCCCAATTGTCGGCGTTTCTTCAAGTTGCACAATCATCAGAACTGCGGGCGCATCGCCGACGGTGCCAGAAAGGTGTCCCTTCTGTCCCTGTGCGTTCGCTTTCGTATTCTGGTCTTCTCCAAACGAAATTTCACCAACACCCATCTCCACTCGTTGCCCGTCCATCGTCTCCACAAACCAGCGTCCCGATAGCGGAATAATCCATTGGGGTTTTGGATTTTCATGCCAAGTGCCAATCCAGCCAACAGGTTGCACCGTAAAGACGACAGTAGCACCGACTTGCTGCATCTGTTCGAGCCACTGAGGAGAGGCAGGTGGTGAAATGCTCTTGAGAGTGAAATCTTGAATTTGGCAACGGGACTGGTGGCTGATGCCGTCTTCGTCAGTCCAGACGTGCCAATAGTCGATTGTGGGCGGTGTTGGATGTTTGCGATCGCTCGATCGCGATTCTATTTGTTCGTGGGATGGAAGATGAGTCATAAAAATAAATTTCCTCGGACTTACGCATTGACAAAAAACATTATATATGTATTCTATATCATGCCATCACTGCTAAGGTTCGCCAAAGAACTTAAAGCTGTAACGATCGCAGCTCAATGTGCGTTAACTGGCAAGAAATACCATGCCTGAAACCAGCGAAATCCACGATCGCCTGCGATCGCTTGTACACCCAGATCCCTCACTCCAAAAGCTTGCCAATGGTGCCGTTCACAGCGAAGGCCCCGTTTACTTCCACGAAGACGACAGCATTGAAATCAATTTTTCCTTTCAGCACGGCGAGCCAGAGTAATTACTTTGGCACGTCCAGGAGCAGTCAGAGAAAAACGTAGTCCCAAACGGAAGATTTCTGGCATATAGTATTCATCTTTTTCAAGAATAACTACACCGTTATCTTCTAAAATCTTCATTTCTTCTGGTGATAATTGCACGGTATCTCTAGTAAAGGGTATTTTTCGGTGGTCTTCTCCCAATTCACGTAATTTAGTAAAGACATTTTTTAGGGCTGTATTTTCTACCTCAATTTCTCCTATTTTTTCGCTGCTGCATTCAGGCAATGCTCCCTTAATTGCTTTAGGAATTACTATACGATCTTGCCAGCGGTCATCATTAACAGACCCTTTTGCTGCTAAGTGTAGAAAGCGTACTAAGTCTCTTGCCTGAATTTGTCCCCTGAAATCTGAAAGTGCTGCAATCACCCATCTGGCTGAAGACGGTTCTTTAGAGCGATCGGTCCCCAATCTTTTACCCCATAAAGGTACTAAAGCTTCAGTCAGTTCTATCTCACTCTTCTCCTGAAGTTTATCAATCTGAATGTTGGGAGATATATCTGCTATTTGAGTTACCCAAGCAACTAATCTGAGAGCTTCTTCTCGATTCCACTTTAAGGCATAAGGTTCGTAACGTGCCATCATTTGAGCAGCATTTTGACGTATAGCAGCAAGTAGAATATCCCGACGCACAAAAATTAGAATACCCAAAGGAAGACCGGGTTGTTGACTTAGCCACTCTGGAACTTCCTGAAGTAAAGCGCGTAAAGCTGTCTGTTGAGATTCGTCACTGGCAAAGTTTTGGAATAGGTCTTCTAAACCATCAATTACTATAACCAGTTTTTGTTTTGCTGTTAGTAAATGCTCTGTTAATGCTTTGCCTGCACCTTCTACTTGTGAACGAAATCCGACACCCCAAGCGATCGCATTTAACCAGCGATCGCGCCATTGACCTTCGTGAAGATTTAGCCGACAACCTTCTCTAATATAGTCCCGAATCATGCTAGCATCTTGCGGTTCATCAAATCCCAAAGCCAGTGCTGTTGTTTTTCGCACTTCTCGGACTAAATCCTTAGCAGCATCTTTAAGATTTTTCGATTCTAGTAGAGGGACGATCAAACCATTAGCATTAACTTCAGTTGCCTCCGCATCTTGGGCAAAATTTTCCCAGGTTTCTCTGCGAACAATCTGAAGGAAAGTATAGGTCTTTCCAGAACCTTTTGCACCAACTATCACCGCAATGGGAAGACGACGGCGGTGATCTGAAGCTAAGTTCCGCAGAGGAACAGTAGGCAGAAAATCTTTTACTTCTGCATTCTCTGCAAACACTAATTGTTGAGCTATATCTCTGAGACGTTCTCTTTGGGACTTTAAACTTGGAATATCTTCTTGAACAGTTTCGCCACGCTGAACTGGCAACCAATCTATCAGGCGACGTATCTTATCCTGAATTCCAGATCCCTTGATGCGGGTGATTACTTCTTCCCAAGTAGGAGGCAAAACCAACAAACTATCAGCGAATGAGGTAATTATGCTGAGAGGTTCGCGGTCTTCTGATATAAATGGTTTAGCTGCTTCCAGCAGTTTATATTCTGTGTCACTTACTAAATCGCTGTCCTGCTCTTGTTCAGGAACTTGGCTAATAATTAAAGCAGGTGACGGTTCTGTATCTTTTGTGGAAAGTGCTTTTTTCCCAATCAGTTCTAAAAGCGTGATCGTTCCTGAAATAGCTTGTGCGCTTAATGTGGTAACAAAGACGCGGTAAACTCGCGGATCTAAAATTAGACCTGTGGCAAGTTCAGAAAGTCCAGCCCGCAAATCTACTATGACAACATTCACGCCTAAAGTTTGCCCTAGCTTTGCCAGGATGTCTGTGATAATAAAAGGATTTTTAGCACCTTGGATGAGATTCTCTGGTCGGATTTCTAAAGAAGTAAATCCATTACTTGAACGAAAAGATGGTAATATATAAATATTGTCAATTAAAGCACTTTCTAGCCTATCTGCTACTAATTGAATTGCCGTTTCACCGTCGGGAGATGGATCGCCATGAACTAGCGCGAGAAAGTCAGCAAAAGAAACGGGTGGATTGGGCAATCTGCGCTCAAAAACCCAACTGATTCCTGGTGCTTCCATATCTGCATCTACCAGGAGAACCCGCTGTTTTTCTTCGGTTAAAACCTCTGCTAATGCAAGAGCGTGGGTTGTTCTGCCAACGCCTCCTTTGAAGGAATGAAAAGCGACTACTGGCGGTAAACTTTCTGGTAAACTTTCTGGGGTTTGGATATCTTGACTGGGTTGCCAAATAACACTTGGCCTGGATAAGCTAGGCGTTAATCTAGGAACAGACGCTTCTTCTTCGGTTTCTTCAAAAAAGATTGGTAGAGTACGTTCATTTTCGGGAACGCTTTCTAAAATAATCCAACCTTCTGCTATTTCCTCTTCCGAACTAATGCGGAATCGAGGTTCGTAAATTTCACGCAGCCCATTTTTTGCTTGTGCTTGAGTTTCGGCACGAATTCCAATTGTTAAGCCATCCCAGTAAGCTCTCGCCCAAACTAACCATTCTGGCCACTTTCCTTCCTCTGGAATTCGCAGCAAGACTTCTTCTACGTCAACCCAAGTGTAAAGACGAATATCTGATGGAATCATCGGTTGATGTTCTCCTTTATCCAATAATCACAGAGACTTTCCAGCCACTCAACCAGTGCTTTTTCATCCTGCGGATTCATACGAATATTATAACGCCATACCTGATGAGCCTTTTCAATATCTAAAGCTGAACCACCGCTAGCCAGACGAAAATGGGGAGTTCGGCCAACTTTGCTAGCCGGATTATCTTGGCTGGCAGGAATTTTCAGTTCTTTTCTCCATCTATCTAAATTATGACCATCTTGTGAGATGAGTGTTTGATCGGCAATGTCATTTATTGTTTTTAACTTGTTTCGCCTTAGCCAGATACTCTTTATACCGCATTCAGCAGCATAGAATAGCAGCAGCTGAGAAGAAATACCTTTTGTTTGGCTAGACGCGCCAAGATGAGTATGAAAAGCTTGACGTAATTCACTCACACCAGCTGGGATTATCATTTTAAAGCTTAACTTACCATGTTGAGTTTTGAGTTAAATTATCTCATTTTTTAGATTATAGGAGAGATCGATCTTACTTCTAAGGCGAAGTTTCGCGATCGCATTAAGCATCTGTGAGATAAGTTGCTGGGTCATTAAGTTATGCCGTAAGACCCTTGTGGAATTAACCTTTCGGTTTTAAGTTCCGGTTAATTCCGCAATGAACCATTCGATCGAGACAACATTTCAATTGTTGGGCGCTTGTCGTCCCCAGAAGGCGGAGTATCATGGTTTATCGTTTACCTGCTGAATCAACTTAGCAATTAGTGCTGTCCATCCAGTTTGATGACTTGCTCCCAATCCAGCCCCGTTATCACCATGAAAGTATTCGTAAAAGAGAATCAAATCGCGCCAATGGGGATCTTGCTGAAATTTTGCAATACCACCGTAAACCGGACGCTGCCCATCTTGATTTTGTAAGAAAATAGCGAGAGACCGTTTCTCCAAATAAGCCGCCACCTCCCAGAGATTGAGCATTATTCCTGAACCTGTGGGACACTCCACTGTGAAGTCATCGCCTAAGTAGTGGTGGAACTTTTGCAAGGATTCAATTAGTAGAAAGTTAACTGGAAACCAGATCGGCCCGCGCCAGTTAGAATTACCACCAAATTGGTTAGAAGTAGATTCAGCAGGCTCATAGTCTACTTGATAGCGAGTGTCGTCCCAGTCGAAGATAAAGGGATGCTCTTTGTGATAGCGGGAAAGCGAGCGGATACCGTAAGGTGAGAGAAATTCCTCCTCATCCAACAATGGTCGCAGGATACGACGTAGCGCTTCGGGGCTAGTAATGGCAAGCAAGCGGCGATCGCCTTCTCCCTCAATGGTCATACAAGCAATGTTTTGTGCCAGTTCGGGACGGTTGTTGAGAAACCACTCAATTTTGTCTTTTAACCCCGGCACAATTTCTAACAAATCTGGCTCGATAGTATCGACGGCAAATAGCGGTATTAGTCCCACCATTGACCGTACTTTGATTCGCACGTCCTCTCCGTTGGGTAAGTGCAAGGCATCGTAGTAAAAGCCGTCTTCGTCGTCCCAAAGCACAATTTCTTCATGCCCTACATGATTAATGGCGTTAGCAATGTAGAGGAAGTGTTCAAAAAACTTCAACGTCATATCGCTGTAGGTTTCGTCCTCACGGGACAATTCCAGCGCGATCGCCAGCATATTTAATGAAAACATCCCCATCCATGCCGTGCCATCTGCCTGCTCTAAATATCCCCCCGTTGGTAATGACTGGCTGCGGTCAAATAGCCCAATGTTATCCAGTCCGAGAAATCCTCCTTGAAACAAGTTTTGCCCTCGTAGGTCTTTGCGGTTTACCCACCAGGTAAAGTAGAGCATCAAGCGGTGAAACATTCGCTCCAAGAAGTTGCGATCGCCCGTTCCAACTCGTTTCTGCTCAATTTTGTAGACGCGCCACGCCGCCCATGCTTGTACCGGAGGATTGACATCGCTAAACGCCCACTCGTAAGCGGGTAATTGACCGTTGGGGTGCATGGTGCGATCGCCAGTCAACCACAGTAATTGTTGCTTGGCAAAGTTTCCATCGATTAATGCCAAAGCAATGCAGTGGAATGCCAAATCCCAGGCAGCAAACCAAGGATACTCCCACTTATCGGGCATGGAAATAACATCTTCGGCGTAAAGCATCCACCACTGAGTATTGCGATCGGTAAGGCGTTGATTGGGTGGGATAGGTTCTGCTGAATCTCCATGCAGCCAAGTATGGACATCATAGTAGTAAAACTGTTTGCTCCACAGCAGTCCGGCAAACGCTTGTCGTTGAACGTTGCGGCAATCCTCGTCTAGACCGGGGGTGAGCGTTTCGTAAAATTCGTCTGCCTCTGTTTGACGCTGGCAGAAGGTATTAGCAAATGCTGCATTAAATGGCGTGTCAGTATATTGGTTGGTGAAGCGAAGTTGAATTACATTTGTCTGTCCCGCCTCAATTTCCAATTGATACCAAGCTGCTGCTTTTGTACCAACCTGATTCGGATTTACTGCATCCTGGTTATTGTGAATTACATACTCGTGGAAAGCGTCTTTCACATAAGGCGAGGCATTAGCAACTCCGTAGAGGCGTTGCGTGTTGGTTTCATTTTCTGTAAATAAAAGCTGATGATTTCCCTCGCAAAATAACCAATAATCCCCATATTTCTCACTGTTCGCCTTAATTACACCATCAGCAACTTTCGATAGCTGTGACTGCGGTTTATTACCCGTCCAGATCCAGGTATTGCGAAACCAAAGGGTAGGTAGAATGTCAATTGCGGCAGTTTCCGCCCCCCGATTCGTGATGCTGATGCGAATGCAAATATCATCGGGAGAGGCTTTGGCGTACTCGGCAACCACATCGAAATAACGATTATCGTCAAACACGCCCGTATCTAATAATTCAAATTCTGGTCGATCCTTGTGGCGATGAGCGTTTTCCTCTACAAGCTGAGTGTAGGGAAATTCCAGTTGAGGATATTTGTACAACCAGCGCATATAGGAATGGGTAGGCGTGTTGTCCAGGTAGAAATAGTATTCTTTGACATCCTCACCGTGATTACCTTGTTCGTTAGTGAGTCCAAACAGGCGTTCTTTTAAAATTGGATCGCGACCATTCCACAGTGCTAGACCAAAGCAGAGTTGACTGTGGCGATCGCACCATCCACCCAATCCATCTTCACCCCAACGGTAAGCGCGCGATCGCGCCTGGTCATGAGGAAAATACTCCCAAGCTGAACCTTCAGGTGAATAATCTTCCCGCACTGTACCCCATTGGCGATCGCTCAAGTAGGAACCCCAACGATACCAAGGTTGATCTGGTTCGCGATTCTCCTCTAAGCGTTGCTGTTCTGCGTTCATTTAGCCCCCCGTCGCGAACCCTGGATACAGAGTCATGCCGCCGTCTACAAATAGAGTTTCACCATTCACATAATCTGAGTCATCCGAGGCAAGCCAAACAGCAGCTTTAGCGATGTCTGTTACATCTCCGATCCGTTTTGCGGGAATGAGTTTTAGTAATTTTGCCTCAGCTTCTGGGGTATCCCAGGCTGCCTTATTAATTGGGGTTTTAATCGCACCGGGTGCGATGCTATTGACCCGAATCCTGTGGGGTGCGAGTTCTTGGGCAATACTTTCCATCATCATGTGGATACCGCCCTTACTGGTAGCGTAGTTGACGTGACCCGCCCAAGGAATCACCTCGTGTACCGAACTCATACAAATGATTTTGCCTGCGGCACTGGATATATCTGGCTTCACGCCCCGTTTGAGAAACTCTTTTGCGGCTTCACGAGCGCAGAGAAATTGTCCAGTTAGGTTCACGCCAATAACCAAGTTCCAATTGTCTAGAGTCATGTCTACAAAGGCTGAGTCTTTTTGCAGTCCGGCGTTGTTGATTAAGATGTCGATTGTCCCGAAGTGCTGGTACATTTGGTCAAACATCGACAAAACTTCCTCTTCTTTGGCAACATTTGCACCAATGGCGATCGCTTCCCCACCCAGTGATTTAATATCGCTGACAATCTTCTCTGCTGCTTCCTGTTCAGAATGGTAGTTGACTGCAACAGAAGCACCCGATGCAGCCAAAGCACGGGCGATCGCTTCACCAATACCAGAACTTGCACCCGTTACGAGTGCTTTTTGACCTTTGAGAAGATTAGGGGAATAGCTCATATTTTTTCCTCGTCTTGTTTCCTAGCCAGTAAATTTGTACCTGATTAAATTAACAACTACTTATCTAATCCTCAAACTTACAATATCCTCTCTACAGTCAAAGCTGCTTTGCGGGGGGTTCATGGTGCAGGTAAAGTTGAAGCCGGTGTTTCTGACTATTACCTAGTAGATGAAATCCAAGGAACTTATCGGGGAATGATGATTGCGATTCCTTCTCAAGAATGGGAGGCTTTCTCGCAGATGGCGATCGCGCAATTCACAGATACCCTTGCATACTTGGCTAGTCTTGTCAATCTCAAGGCGATATCTTCAACTCCACGCGGTCCGAAAAAGCCACCATTAGAACGAATTCATAATCAGGAGTCAATGCACTGTTTCTACAGCTCGCCTCTTACGTGAGGCTAAACAACCTCTTCACTCACCTTGACAGGGCTGGAGCGATCGCCCTAAAAGTCCCTGCATTCGCTGCGATACCTTTGACGGTTATCCCTGTCTGGTGGGTGCAAAAGCTGATGCTGAAGTTAATGCGATTCGTCCCACCCGCGAGGCGTACTCTAACGTAACGCTGATCGCAAATGCCAAAGTTCTCAAACTGCACACTAGCGCGTCTGGGCGAGAAGTGACTGCCGTTGAAACTGATATTAATGGCGAGTTGTATCAGTTTTCTGCTGATATTGTCGTAGTGGCTTGCGGGGCGATCAATTCCGCTGCTTTGCTGCTGCGATCGGCTAATGACAAGCATCCAAATGGACTGGCGAATAGTTCCGATCGGGTGGGGCGCAATTTTATGAAGCATCAGGCGATCGCACTATTATCCATCCATTCTGAACCTAACCGAGCCAACTTTCAAAAGACGATCGCCGTTAACGACTTCTACTGGGGCGAACCAGATTTTCCTTATCCAATGGGAATGGTGCAAAATACTGGAAATGTGCTGCCAGATATGATTCCGGGGGAAGCGCCACCGCTTTTAGCACCCTTAGTAAAATTGATTCCAGGCTTTGAACTCCATCTGATTGCTGAACGAGCTGTAGGATGGTGGCTGCAAATTGAAGATTTGCCCGATCCTAACAATCGGGTGCGTGTTGTCGGTGACAAGTTGCACTTGGATTACACCGTTAATAATACTGAAGCTGGCGATCGCTTGGTTCATCGCTGGACATCTGTGCTGAAATCAATCGAGCGAAATGCGATGCACGTCATCCCCTTTAGCCTCTACCCCCGCAATAATATTCCTTTGCAAGCTGTGGCGCATCAATGCGGTACTTGTCGCTTTGGTAGCGACTCCAAAACATCAGTATTAGACCTCAACTGCCGCACTCACGATGTCGATAATCTTTATGTTGTCGATGGTAGCTTTTTCCCCTCCAATTCTGGAGTCAACCCGACACTGACGATTATGGCAAATGCTCTGCGCGTTGGCGATCGTCTGGCTGAAATGCTGAGTTAGCAACTGATTCCAGCCGTTTTTTATGCTGACATAAAAATCTAAGGTTCCAAGTTTTAAGGAGATTACGACGATGAATGACTTACAGCAATCTGAACCCCAAGACAAACATCTCAATGCTCAAGAGGAGAAATCTGATAGCGCAGCATTACCGAGTATTCGCTCATCTAGTCATCCCATTGCTACAGGGCTTGGCGCAATCGGTGGTAGTGTGGCAGGTGCCGCAATTGGTGATTCTGTTAGTGGGCGAGTGGGTGCAACGCTTGGGGCAGTGGCGGGAGCGATCGCGGGTAGTATCGCTGGAAATTCCTTAGCAGAAATGGCCAAAGAAGTAGCTGAGGAGGTAAACGAGACAATAGGGTTGGACTTGGGAGCCGATAATAAGGAGATTGAGTTGCCCCGGCACTACTCCTGGGATGAGCTACGCGCTTTATCAAAGCCTCGGTTCAAGGAGCCTATTTGATTGGAAGTGTAGGTAAAGTAGATAATGGAATAGTTTCAGTGAATGCGTATGGAATCTATAAAAATATAACTTTTCCATAGTGAGTTGCTTCTTTGGGAATGAGGAAACTTAGCCCCATTGAGGAGGGAAAAAAGGCTTTGCCGAAAGTGGCGATCGCTCTTTGTCTGACGCACCCTACAGATTACAGACTGACAGACGCTATGCGATCGCGTATCCAGTGTGCTCTCGGACTTGAAGAGGATGAAAGGCGAGGACAATACTAATTTTTTGTTTAAGTCCCGTTATTTGCTGTTGACTGTTGATTGTAAGATGGCTTTCCAAAGTGGCTCAGGTTGATTCTTGAGATACATATGTTTCCCAGGAAATAGTTTAAATTCAAAATTACTTTGGGTATGTTGACTCCACTGTAACAATTGCTCCTGACTAACCACTCCATCCTCTATACCCATAAAAGCGCTAATTGGACACCCAAGAGCCGGTTCAGGAGTAAAAGTGTAAGTTTCATTAATTTCAAAATCAGACCGGAGAATCTTTAGATAAATTTGCATGAGTTCATCTGATTGCAGAACTAATTCAGGGGTACTACCGTATTGACGTAAGACTTCAATTAGAACTCGATCGGATTGTTGGTACAAAAAAGTATTGGGATAGATGTGAGGGGGAAGACGACCAGATACTAGCAGATGAATGGGTTCAACATCGTGTAATCTTCTCAGTTGTCGAGTCAATTCAAAACTAACGAGCGCGCCCAAACTGTGACCAAAAAAAGCGAAGGGAGACTGTTTTAAAAAATCAATTGGTAGAACTTGGGCGAGTATTCTAACTAAAGGGGCAATCTGGGTAAACGGTGATTCTTTCAGACGATCTTCCCGCCCAGGTAGTTGAATAGCAAAAACTTCAATCTGAGGTGAGAAGTGATTAGCCCAACTCCGAAAAAATGAAGCACCTGCTCCAGCAGGGTGAAAACAGAAAAGGCGCAAGGTTGCTGTAGGACTGGGAAAGTAGTTTTTTAGCCAGAGCGATCGCTCTTGTTGATTGCTCATTTTTCTTGTGGTGATTTCAGAAACGTTTCTACTGCTTGAACCAGATTTTTGACCAAAGGATTTTGAACTATAGTGTAATGATTACCAGGAATTGTGCAGGTTGTCAGATTATTGATAATAGCGTTCCAGCCAGAGTTTGAAAATTGAATGTCACAATTATTATTTTCGCTAGCACGGCGTTGCTGAATCAAGGTATGATAAACTTATAGTGCGATCGCACTCTCAACTCATCATACCCTAATTCAGCAACGCCCGCCGATACTCTGATTGGTGGGAGTGGGAATGATGTTTTTATTTTCTCACCCGATCAGGGCAATGATGTAATTACTGACTTTCAAAAAGGGCAAGATTTGATAGGATTAGCGGGAGGTTTGACTTTTGAACAGCTTAATATTTCTTCTGGGAGTAGTGTGACTACAATCAGTTTTGCTAGCACTGGTCAAGTGTTGGCTACTGTTAATGGAGTTGGGGCTAATACTTTGGGTGCTGAAGATTTTAGGGTGATTTAGTGAGGAATTAGAAGATAGTCTTAACCCCCTTTTTTTTAGGGGGTTTTTGATTTGTGTCCGTTTTTAATTAAGGACTATAACGATAGTGAGTGCGATCGCAAATATGATAATGAAGGTTAGCATCGGCTCGGAACGATTGATATGTTTTTCTTTATCACACTTTAAGCAGATGTAGTGGTCGGCATCTTGGGAATTTCTCACCCAGTTACAGAAGCTTTCATCACATTTCATGGTTTTGTTTCCTGTTAAATAATCAAATTTGTAGGGGCGGGTTCGCCAAAATCTTTGATTTCAACGCCGGGATTTCATAAACCCGCCCCGCCTATACTTAAAGAGGGAAGGAACGAGTGGGAATCAGCAACATTAAGCTACCCATCCAGTTACCAATTTCGACGGCAATTACTTGTTCACCGCAGATATTTCCCCAGTAACGTACTCGATCTAAAAATGTGCTTAAATTCTGGCTAAGTCCTTGCGCGTCGGTGAAGGATTTAATTAAGAAAATCTCTTGTTCTACTAATTGATTAGCGGGATTTTCCCACATCCCTAAGAATCCATTGGCGGCGGTTGCGCCGCCGAATAAGCGAGATTTTTCACTCATTAAGGATTTGCCTTGGGCGAAGTGGGAATCGGGCCAATAGGTGCTGATATAGTAATCTGCCACTTTAATTTTCGCGGGGTAGTTTGCGACTATTGCTTTAATGGGTTGGGGAAGGGTTTGTAGTAGGGTAGTCATGGGTGTTGGTTGTGATTGTTGAAGGGCGGTTTTTATCGTGGAGTTGGTTTGAGCCATTTCTGTTATGATTTGTTGTAGGGATTGCATAGTTTTTTCTCCTTGGCTGATGAGAGGTAATTGCTTACCTCTCTGGGTTAATTGGGTTAGAAGTTCGGGTCGGAAAGTACGATCTTTTGGGTGTCTAGAAAATCGCCTAAATAGAAGTAGCTGGCAGCCTGGTAAACTAATTCAGAACGTAAGATTCGACGAATGGTATCGTCATCTGTTAAGGAAGAAAAGTAATCACAGGCTCTTAATTCGCCTTGCCAGGAAAAATCAGACCGGATTAAGCAGTGGTGCACATCGTGAACATAGCGATATTTCAAATTAGCTTCTTTATCGAGAATTGCGGGGTTATTGAAGTCTGTTGAGACTTGTATGCGCCGATTTTGATCGAAGTCTGCGAATAATTCCTTAGCATCGCGATAAGGTTGACCGCTGACTCGCATTTCCTGAATGTTTAGCCGTTTTAGTTTGGTGTATTCTCGGTGTACAAATTTGCTGAATTTAGCTTTATCTGGTTTCGATATTTTTTCCTCTGGCGAGTAGAGGTAATGTTCGGCATATATCTGAATCAGTTTAGCTTGTGCTAAATTTGGTTTGTGTTTAGTGTTCATGCTTCAGTTGAATTACGTTTGTTTATGCCTCCATTAAATTGCTTTTAATCTTTATTCTCAATCTGGTAAAAATAGGAGATAAGAATAGAATAATTAAATTGGAATTGTTCACAAATAGGGTAATATCTAGTAGAAGCTAGGCAAGAATCAGGGAAAATAGGGAAAAGTAAGGTTGTCTGTAGGGAAATGGTGCAAAAGCCTTATTAAGGAATTGATTTTTGCAAAAAGAAGTTATAGTATAAGTCAGTGCTAAAGGAGCCATGAAGAATGAACTCAAACTTAAATTTAACTTGGGAAGAAACTCTTGAAATAGCCAATTCTGCTATATTTGAGAATACTCAAAGGTATCTAAAGACTATTGAAGTGGATGTCTTGCATGGAATTTGGCAGGGAAAGACTTATCAGGAAATAGCAGATGAGCTTGGCTATACTGAACACTATATTAATCAAGATGTCGTAAATGGTGAAAATGGTTTATGGAAAAAATTAAGCAAAGCATTAGGAGAAAAGATCACTAGATCTAATTATCAAGAAGCACTGAAGCGAAAGAGAAACAAGAAAAACAACGGTCAATTATTATATTTAGACCGTCCCCCCATTGAATCTAATTGTTATGATAAAATTCGAGAAACTGGTGCTGTTATTCGCATCACAGCACCACAGTACACGGGTAAAACTTGGCTGCTAAATCGCATTCTTGAACACGCCAGAGAAAATGGCTGTCAAACTGTAATCTTAGATTTTAAACTAGCGAACAGTGCCGTAGTTTCTGAATATTCCCGATTTTTAAAATGGCTATGCAGCAATGTTAGCAGAGAGTTAAACTTAGATAATAAACTAGCTGATTTTTGGGATGATGATTTATACGAAGCTCACGACAACATCACAATTTATTTTGAAAAATATTTGCTGTCAGAACGCACTCAACCTCTAGTGATTGCGTTAAAAAATGTCGATTTAGTTTTTGAAATAGATGATTTTAGAACGGATTTTTGTGGGTTGCTTCGGTACTGGAGCCAACTTTATACAGGAGGTAATGAAGCGGCTGAAATTTGGCGGCAATTTCGATTAGTCATTGTTCACTCGACTGATATTTACGGTTCTTCAAATTCAAATATTGACTTCTCTCCTCTTGAGGGTGTAGGCTTAACTGTTAAATTACCAGATTTCACTCCCGCTCAAGTGCTAAAATTAGCACAGCATTATCAACTAACTTTACAAAAGCCACAAATTGAGCAATTTATGGCTATGTTTGGCGGACATCCTTATTTAGTGCAAAAGGCTCTAATCCATCTAAGAAATAATCAAGTTTCCCTAGAAAAACTTTTAGAAATTGCACCAACTGAAGATCAAAATAGTCCTTTTAAAAATCACTTGCGAGAATACTTAGCTGCTCTTAATAAAAATCCTGAACTAGCAGCAGCTTACCACGAAGTTGTTATTAACCAGCAACCCGTGAGAGTAGAAAAAAATTATACCTTTAAATTGGAAAGTATGGGATTAGTGCAAGTACAAGGGAATGATTGTTTACCGAGGTGTGGCTTGTACCGTCAATACTTCTCAGTTTGGCTGAAATCTAATGAATGAAAGTAATTAAGGTAATTGTTATGAGTTACAAATATATCTACGAAGCAACTTTACTGCCAGATACGGAAACCTATGTCACGCGAGATGCAGACTCCCAACTCTATGCTGCTTTGAAAGAGGGAAAATATTGTCATGTTTTTAACTCTCGTAAAACTGGGAAATCAAGTTTACGAGTGCAAGTAATGAATCGGTTAAAAGCAGAGCAAATTCACTGTATTTTCATTGATGTTTCTCCCAGTGGTAGTCAGTCAAGTTCACCCGATAAGTGGTATAATGGGATTTTACTTAAACTCAATGAAGAATTATCACCCAGCGTTAATTTAAAACAATGGAATAATGAATATGACTGGCTATTACCGATAGACCGATTGAGTGAGTTTGTCAAAACTGTATTGTTAAAAAATCTACCGAATCAAATTATTATTTTTATTGATGAAATTGATAGACTACTCAGTTTAGATTCTATTAGAGATGACTTTTTTGCCTATATTCGCTCTTGCTATAATCTAAGAGCCGATAATCTCGCTTATCAACGTCTTACTTTTTGTTTGTTGGGAGTCGCTACTCCTTCAGATTTAATCAAAGATACAACTCGAACACCTTATAATATCGGTCAGGCCATCGAACTCAAAGGCTTTACCCCAAAAGAAGCCGCACCCGTCTTAACCAAAGGTTTAGAGGGGAAATTCGGCAACAATTCCACTGCAATATTAGAACAAATCATCAAATTAACAGGCGGTCAACCATTCCTCACCCAAAAACTCTGTCAGCGGGTGCTCGAATACGCTGAAATTGACAAGCCAAATATTGATGAAATTGCCCAAACTTATATTATTGATAATTGGGAAGCTCAAGATAATCCTGAACTCTTGAGGACAATTCGCAATCGCCTCATCTCTGAACAAGTCCAAAATCGCAGCGGTCGCCTCCTCAGTATCTACCAACAAATCCTCACCAATGGCCAAATCCCCGCCGACAACTCCCCCGACCAAATGGAATTACAACTCACAGGCCTAGTAGTCAAAGATAACGGACACCTGAAAGTTTACAACCCAATTTACAAAGAAGTCTTCAACCTCAACTGGGTACAACAGCAACTCGCCAACCTCCGACCCTATCAAGAAAACTTCCAGGCCTGGATAGAATCTGACAAAAAAGATGACTCCCGACTCCTACGTGGCGAATCCTTAACTGAGGCATTAAACTGGAAAGAAGGCAAAAGATTAAGCGATGATGATACGGCTTTCTTCGATGCGAGTCAACGCTACCAAATAGAAATACTCAGACAAGCGGAAGCCAAAGCCAAAGAGATCATTAAAGCCGCCCAAGAAGGCACTAAAATAGAAAGAGCAGGCGTTCAAGCATTGCGGCGCTTTAATACAAAAACAGGACAATTTCAAGCACTCCGCGAGGCAAAAAAAGCCGGCGAAGATTTACAAAAGTTACTGGAAACGTGGGAAAACTTAGTAAAAGATAACTCCGAACTGGCAGCCGATTCTCCCGCCGCCAGTCCCCTTTTAGCCTTGCAAACAATTCTGAGTAAAATTCGAGAACGCCACACTTTCATCGGCCATAATGACAGCTTAATTAGTGTGAGTTTGAGTGCCGATGGCAAGTTTCTGGCTACGGGTTCATACGACAACACGGCGAAACTGTGGTCAACAGAAACCAGCGCAGCACTCCACATCTTCACCGGCCATACTGGCTGGGTAACGAGTGTGAGTTTGAGTGCCGATGGCAAGTTTCTGGCTACGGGTTCAGCCGACTACACGGCGAAACTGTGGTCAACAGAAACCAGCGCAGCCCTCGACACCTTCACCGGCCATACTGACAGCGTAACGAGTGTAAGTTTGAGTGCCGATGGCAAGTTTCTGGCTACGGGTTCAGACGACAACACGGCGAAATTGTGGTCAACAGAAACCAGCGCAGCCCTCGACACCTTCACCGGCCATACTGACAGCGTAACGAGTGTGAGTTTGAGTGCCGATGGCAAGTTTCTGGCTACGGGTTCAGCCGACAACACGGCGAAACTGTCGTCAACAGAAACCAAAGAATTACTCCACACCTTCACCGGCCATACTAACAGCGTAACAAGTGTGAGTTTGAGTGCCGATGGCAAGTTTCTGGCTACGGGTTCAGCCTACTACACGATACTGTGGTCAATCGAAACTCTACCCAAAATCCACACTTTCACAGACCATACTGGCTGGGTAACGAGTGTGAGTTTGAGCGGCGATGGCAAGTTTCTGGCTACGGGTTCAGAGGGCAACACGGCGAAACTGTGGTCAACAGAAACCAAAGAATTACTCCACACCTTCACTGGTCATAATAACTGTATATGTAGTGTGAGTTTGAGTGGCGATGGTAAGTTTCTGGCTACGGGTTCAGCCGACTACAAGGCGAAACTGTGGTCAACAAAAATCAGCGCGGCACTCCACACCTTCACCAGCCATACTAACCCGGTAAGGAGTGTCAGTTTCAGTAGCGATGGGAAATATCTAGCTACCGGTTCAGACGACAAAACGGCGAAACTGTGGTCAATAGAAACTCTAACCGAAATCCACACCTTCACCGGCCATACTAACTCGGTAAGGAGTGTCAGTTTTAGTCCCGATGGGAAATATCTAGCTACCGGTTCATGGGACAAAACGGCGAAACTGTGGTCAATAGAAACTCTAGCCGAAATCCACACCTTCACTGGCCATACTAACCCGGTATCGAGTGTCAGTTTCAATAGCGATGGCAAATATCTAGCTACGGGTTCATACGACAACACGGCGAAACTGTGGTCAATAGAAACTCTAGCCGAAATCCACAGCTTCACCGGCCATACTGACTGGGTAACGAGTGTCAGTTTTAGTCCGGATGGCAAATATCTAGCTACGGTTTCAGAATACTCTATAGCGAAACTGTGGTCAATAGAAACTCTAGCCGAAATTCACACCTTCACCGGCCATACTAACCTGGTATCGAGTATCAGTTTTAGTAGCGATGGCAAATATCTAGCTACCGGTTCAGACGACAATACGGCGAAACTGTGGTCAATCGAAACTAAAGCTGAAATCCACACCTTCACCGGCCATACTGACTCGGTAACGAGTGTCAGTTTCAGTAGCGATGGCAAATATCTAGCTACGGGTTCATTCGACAATACGGCGAAACTGTGGGATTTATCAGGTAATTTAATTGCAGATTTTATTGGCTATGAGGATAGGTGGCAATTTATTGAAATAGAAAGTCG
This sequence comes from Kamptonema animale CS-326, assembly GCF_028330895.1. NCBI lineage: Bacteria > Bacillati > Cyanobacteriota > Cyanophyceae > Oscillatoriales > Microcoleaceae > Kamptonema > Kamptonema animale. The sequence continues at coordinate 18,533 of NZ_JAQMUA010000010.1, forward strand.
AGTATTTAGTGTTTGTTTTAGCCCAGATGGTAAGTATTTAGCGGCCGGTTATGGTGACGGTGTAGTTAGATTATGGCCGATAGAAAACTTAAACCAATTATTAGCAAGAGCAAGGGAATGGTTGCAGTTAGATTAGATACAAACTCAGATTTTAATACCGATAAAAAACTCTACATTAAAGAATCTTAGCTTGAACGATCGCTAAAGCCGATCGCAACGCCTCAAACCAGTTCTCCATCAGGTGAATTTGTGGCGACACACCCCCATCTTCCACCTGAGACAATTTGTTGCTTGTAGAAAAACGTTGCAACTGAAGTTTTTAATGCGGCGCTGAACCTGTCCGGGTGTCACCACAATCCACAGATAGCCTTATCGTACTGGAGTTCTCCCAAAAGGAAGAGAGACAATAGAAAAATCTCATATTTTCTTCCGCTTTTTTTCCACCTAAAGATATATAACCAAAGATTTAACTTGCCTTTAAACTAAAGTTAACCAAGTTCACTCACCATCGTTATAGCTGAGGGCAAAAAATTTGCTTGTATGTTGAGCTAGCTTAGATTTAGCTCAAAGCAAGCTTAGCCAAATCTTCAATTACTCTGCCCTGGGTGTGAACCAAAGTTTAAGTAAAAGTTAAAAATTAGGTTCATGAAATTTACCCTTTCTCTCTCTCCCTGGACAGTTAGCCGCTTCCTGATCCAAGTAATCTTAGGTCTTGCCTTACTCTCCATTGTTGGGCAATTGATGCTTTATTTCCTACCCGAACACCCGTTTATAACTTACTTTGCAAATGCCTTCAATTTAGATAGCGAACGTAATATTCCTACGCTTTACTCGGCTTCTACATTGCTGTTTTGTGCAATCTTACTAGGCGCGATCGCCTATGCTAAAAATTTAGAAAATGCTCGGTATACGCGCCACTGGATGATTTTATCGGCTATATTTTTTTATCTCTGTGTGGACGAAGCCAAACAATTACACGAGAAATTAATTGACCCGATGCAATCTTTACTTAACGCCAGCGGCTTTCTTTTATTTACTTGGGTTGTTCCCGCCGCCGTTTTTTTAGCGATATTCGGGTTGTATTATCTGAAATTTATCGCTCACCTTCCTATCAAGTTCAAAAAGTTATTTTTGATGGCAGGGGTTGTCTACGTTGGAGGAGCCTTGGGTATGGAATTACTTGGGGGATACGAGGCTTCTGTGAATGGGATAGAGAGCATAATCTACAAAATCTTAGCGACTATTGAGGAGGTTTTAGAGATGCTAGGCATCGTTATCTTTATCCACGCTTTGCACTCTTACATTATCCTATCATTAAATGAGTTGATTCTCGAAGTTACCCTAGAGGATGCTACTCAGATTTTCGCCAGAAAAATGAGGACTGCAACACTTACTCCTGAGAGTTATACACAAGACGTAACTTAGTCGCAGTATACTCAAGACCGTTATTCCCCCATCAAAAAATAAAGACAATTTGAATCTGCCAGGTTGTATCCTGACGAAGAATTTCAATTTGACTAATAAACTCTCGAAAGTAGAATCGGCGCTCTGATTCTGACAAATCTAGCCAGAATTGCGGTAGAGAAACAGCTTGAGCAATTGAGCGCAAATTCACAGGCGGAAGCTGTGCGAGTTTGCTTTGCAGTTCGGAAATTTCTGTACGCAGTTTATAACTTCGCAATTCTGCGGTTTCTACATCTAAAACCCCCTCTTCAGTCAAAATAGGTAATCGATCGATAATTTCTTGCTTAGCTGCGATCTCGCTCATAATTCCTCCTTTAATTCCCTCCATATCTGGCATTGTTAATTCTGCTACAGCTAAGGGCAAATCTCGACAAATTACCTCAATAGTTTGTGATAATATCTTCTCATAAGATAAGGCTTTACACTTAGGTTTTTGAGGACAGCTAATCGGTCGCAAATAAAGATATTCTTGGTCTTTGCGATGGGATGTAACTTTAGCAACTGTCATCGCTGAATCGCACTCTTTACAAACTACTAAACCCGCCAAAGAACGGGGGGCGCTAGCAGTGCGGGGAGGGAGCCTCTGATTGCGGCGCAGAAGACGGTCTATTTGGGCCGCTTCTTCTCTGGAAATAATCGGAATATGAGTATTAGAAATTACCTGGTCGTTTTGATATTCTAAATCGCCTCGGTAGACGGGATTTGTCAACCAGCGGCGACCCGTGCTGACAGAGATTTTCTTGCCGTACTTCTTGGCTAAATAACGAACAGAACCCCGCAAGGAACCATAGAGCAAAAAGTGTTCAAAAAAGTCTTTAACGGCTGGTGCAGCGCTGCGATCGACAGTATAGCGGTCTTTTCCGCGCCGATATCCATAGGGCGCTTTTCCGGGAGGTGGAAGAGCTTTAATCCGGTTTCTAGCGTGTCCTTTGCGAATGCTACGGCTGTGTTGACTCTGTTGAATTTCGTTAAGTAATTTGAGTAGATCGGTAATAGTTGAAACTTGACTATTAGCTGTTTTTCCCTCTATAATTAACTGAATACCGAGAGCTTCAATTTGGGAGAGGCGATCGCAGACTTGCTGCACAGTATCGCCCAGTTCTTCCACACGCTGAATTAATAGATATTCTGGTGGTTCTGATTGGCAGTCTTTTAAGAGTTGTTGCAGTTGTTCGCGTCCCCCTAAATCTTGATAGATGCGCTCGACTTCCCTTTCCCAAATTGATGCTGGCGGTGCTATTTCAAGTAGAGGATCGCTATAGGAATAAGCAATTATTTTCATTATTCGCTGAGTTCAATTATGTTACCATCGGGGTCTTGAGTAAACAAAGCATTGCGACCTGATGCACTCATTTGTATGGGGCAATTGTGGGCAATCAATTGTTCTTTAGCTTGGTTTAAATTCGCAACTGAAAATGCTAGATGTCGGTTGCGCCCCCATTTTTCAGAATCTCCGCGATCGTCTATAATTGTTGACGCGGCTAGTAGATGGATTTGGAAGTTGCCAATTTGATACCATGCACCCGGAAATTTTAAATCTCTGTCAACTTTGGAGAGGTTTAAGACAGTTCCATAAAAAAAATCTGATTTTTCTAGGTTACTAACAACTATGGCAGCGTGGAGAAATTGAGTAATTTGCATAATTATTAAATTGGTAATTGGTAATTGGTAATTGGTACTTGGTAATTGGTAATTGGTAATTGGTAATTGGTAATTGCTAATCGCTAATCGCTAATTACCCATCTCCCCTGCTCCCCCTCTTTCCCTAGTCCCTAGTCCCTAGCCCCTAGTCCCTTCTTCTATAATTGCTAATAGTTTAAAGCTTTAGACTTTTGCTTAACAGTCGATCCTTCTTGAATTGGGTGTACCGGAATTTCAATCCAGAACTCTGTCCCTTCTCCTGGTTGCGACTCGCAGCGGAGCGATCCTTGGTGATTTTCTACTAAAATTTGGCGACTAATAGATAATCCCAATCCCGTTCCTTTCCCTATTTGCTTAGTTGTAAAAAATTGGTCAAATACCCGCGATTTTACTTCTAGGGGTATTCCAGGCCCATTATCAGCAATTCGGACTGTCACATAATCGGGATGGCTAACTTCAGTGCGAATCCGAATTGTCGGCATAATTTGCCCTGCTATTTCTTCCCGATTTCCCATTCCTTCTTCCAAAGCATCAATGGCATTGCTAAGAATATTCATAAACACTTGATTTAGCTGTCCTGCATAGCACGTAACCATTGGCAAATCAGCATAATCTTTTACTATTTCAATCATTGGCCGTTTCGGGTGAGCTTTCAGGCGATTTTGCAAAATTAATAGGGTAGTGTCAATCCCTTCATGCAAATCTACCTGTTTCATTTCAGTATCATCTGTTCGTGAAAAATTACGCAAAGACATTACAATCTGCCGAATCCTATCGGCTCCAATTTGCATAGAACATAGGACTTTCGGTAAATCTTCAATTAGAAAATCTAGGTCAACATCTTTAATATGCTGTTGAATTTCAGGAGTGGGTTCGGAATAGTATTCGCGATAGAGTTCGAGCAAGTGCAGCAAATCTTGGGTATAAACTTCGGCATGGCTAAGATTGCCATAAATGAAACTGACGGGGTTATTAATTTCGTGGGCGACGCTGGCGACTAATTGCCCCAGTGAAGACATTTTTTCGCTGTGTAATAGTTTAGCTTGAGCTTGTTTGAGTCCGATAAGTGCTTTCTCAAGTTCAGCAGCTTGTGCTTCCGCTTGAGTAGTGGCAGCACAACTTTCTTGATAAAGTTCGAGGTGCTTGATATCCATTTCCAATTGTTCGGATTCACTCTCGTGTTGATATTGAGTGACGACTGCATCCAATGATTCTAATAACTGACCATAAGCAGCGGTGACAATGTAGTTTAAATGGGGATTATTTGGTTCCAATTCTATATCGGGGGATTGTACTAAATCTCTGACTTTAGTAATATAATCGCGTACTTGTGTGTCTAAATTCCAAGGTGGCTCAAAATACATTGCTTTGACTGCATTTGAACTCTGACCTGGTAAATTCATGCTACGATCGCCGTTAATTAAGCCATTGTGTGACTTTTCCATAAGATTAATGGCATCGAGCAAGTCGGCACGCAGTTTTACCCTAACCGCCGGAACTTGAGAGCAAACTAACTTTAAAGACAGAAAGGCTATTCGCTGGGAAAGCATCCGCTGCCTACCGCTAATATTCACAACAGCCGCACTAATTTTGCGGGCAGCCCAGATGTCATCTAAATTAAAGTATTTAGTGAATTCTAACATAAGTAATAGTTTGAGATGCCATAAATTTTTAGAGTTCATAATAATGTAATGTTTTTCTACCCTGTTAAACATTTTGTACAATGATATCCTGAAAACATATTTTTAGTTGCTCGTTCCGATCAAACGGTATCGTTAATCACAATTTTTTACTGTAAATAGCTTGACTTGCAGTGAGGGCGAAAGCTATCACTGCAAGAATTATTAAACCGTTTGCTACGAACATTTGTTTAAAAGAAATCTGGCAGCCAAGGTTGAGGGCCCGCAAATATCAGAGTAGCTAGATTGAGTGCCTCATCCTCTCCTTCTTTCTTCTGCTTAGAACTCTCCACAAATTGCACAATAATCCTAATTCTCCAAATTATTGATACAATCTGTATTGTTGAGTTAACTTCAAAAGATCGACCTCATGCCTTTGGCTGATGCTATTGACGTTAAGTCGATCATGTGCTAAGCGTTGGCTGCTCTATACTAAATCTACGATCGCTTCCTACTACCTTGTTGTCATTTCAGGGTTTGTAAATAATCTTGCTGTCATGTCCGGGTTTGTAAATAATTGTAACTATAAAATACTCTCAAAGATTAAACTTTATTGCAAACTAGAAACATAAGGAGAGTCCTGTGATACCTTCAATGGTGGTCTGAAAACGACGCAGCATAAGGGAAGGAGAACACTTTGAACTCGCAGTTGACAGAATATCCGGCTTGCTCATTGCGTGAAGATGTCAGTGAGTACGTGGCTCATCTACAACTTCACATGACTTTACAGGCTCGTAACTTAGTCCCCAATATTACGCAGGCTAAAGATAGCCGCGAACATCTGTTGCAACAGACTCAAGCTCATTTTGAGAAACGGGTGTCTCGACAAGCTCTTTAGCTGGTGAATTTTTCTCTCTTTGCGATCGCGATTTCCAAAATTTACGCGATCGCTTCTCACTTTGGGGGAGTATGCTTTTTGGCAGATTTTCGCTAATATTCCTTGGAAGTGGCTTAAATCTAATTTATATGCGTACTCCAACAGTTATAGTTTTGACTTTAGCGACCTTGATGGGAAGCGGGTTAACGAATGGGGGTTTAGCGATCGCTCAATCCTCAGCCCTCGAACCAAAAGCCAGCCATCCGCCGACAGCGACAGCCGAAATGCCGACAACTCTGACCAAGGCTTTGGTCGGAAAGGCAAGATGCCTCTCCCACAAGAAAATTAGCTCTTGTGAAACAGGTAAGATGGCTGTTGCTGAGATTGATACAAAATATCCAAGCACTATTAAAAACCAGACGGTTGAAACCGCATCTGCACAGGCACAACCCGCCGACGCGGGTTGTAAAATTATAGATCCCTCTTCAGTCCGCGCAGGCGGACTTGGTTTGTGTAGCCGCGAATTCTATTCGCCCAGGCTTGGCGGACTGATTGAGAATAATGTAGAGACGGTAACGATCGCAGCAAAAAAAGCTCTGCCTAAAGATTTTAAATCCGCGATCGCGACACCAGCCCAAAACATCGCCAGCCCCATTCCCTCACTCTCCAGCAGCCAAAGCGCCCAACCCTTCAACAGTAGCGCCCAAGAACTTGGCGGTAGCGTACAAATGAGTATAGATGAGGGAGCGATCGCTCAAGATGTCATCGCTCAAGATGTCGAAGGCGCTTATGTCAGAGAAGTACAAGTCCGCTTCGTCAACTCCAAAGGCGAAGCAGTAGATAAACAAGGCAACCCAATTCAGGGGCGGATTTCAGAAGATTTCATCCGCAGCGAAATCCAACTCAAAGCCGGGGACAATTACAGTCAGGAAGCAGTCCGCAGAGATTTGCAGCAGTTGCGGCAATTGGCTTTATTTTCCAAGGTCACAGTTTCTACAGTACAAGTCGGTACTGATGTCGATGTCATCTACAACGTCACAGAAGGTCAGCCCCGCAGTTTTAACTTTGGTGGCGGTTATAGCGATGACCTTGGGGTGTTTGTAATTTTGGGAGTTCGGCAAATAATCGGCCGCAGCCAGCGGGTATCAGTCCTTTTCCAGCCTAGCCTGCGAGACTTTGAGTACGATCTGCGGTTCACGAGTCCCTATCTGGCTAGCGAAAACCGTTTGGGTTACAGCTTTGGAACTTTTCGCGATCGCCGGAGTTCGGACATTTTTGACAAAGATGTTAATTTACCCGACGACAACAAAGTTCGGGAAATCAGGATGGGCGGCAATGTCAATTTCACCCGACCGATTGGCGATTGGCAAGGGACTCTGGGATTGAACTATACCAGCATCAGCACGCGCGATCGCAATTTGAGGATTGCCCGCCGCGATGAAGAAGGAAATCCTCTGACTTTAAGCGGCACGGGGGTTGACGAATTATATACTGTGTCCTTGGCTTTCACCCGCGACTGGCGCAACAATCCCTTTAACCCCACTAGCGGCTCAATTTTGACTTTGAGTACAGAACAGTCAATTCCTCTGGGGCGGGGGAATATCACCATGAATCGGTTATTAGCTAATTACATACAATACGTACCTATACAATTGATAGGTCGAGGCGATCCCCAAGCTTTACCCGAAATGTTTGCCTTTAACTTGCAAGCGGGTACGATCGTGGGCGACTTCCCACCCACAGAAGCTTTCCGTCTCGGTGGTAGCAGTTCTGTGCGGGCTTACACATCGGGAGCTCTTGGCACTGGCCGCAGCTACGTTTTAGCCTCCGGCGAGTATCGCTTCCCCATCAGGAGTAATATCGGCGGCGTAATATTTGTCGATTTTGCCTCAGATTTAGGTTCTGGCGACAGCGTATTGGGAGAACCAGCCATTGTCCGGGACAAGCCTGGGACGGGTGCGGGGGCTGGGGTAGGAGTACGAGTGCGATCGCCTTTTGGGTTAATTCGCTTCGATATCGGAGTTAGCGATCGCGGCGGCGTAAGATTCCTCTTAGGTACCGGTCAACGGTTTTAAATTGTTAGTTGTTAGTTGTTAGTTGTTAATGGTTAGTTGTTAGTAGTCTTAGCCTAGAAACCGGGCTTCTGCCGTGCATTTCGACAAACGTTCGACTAAACGGACGGTTGAATGTTCTGGCTAAAATCTATCCAGTTACAGCTCTTATTAACGCTGAGGTTTCTTGAGTTTAGAATCTTTAGGTTTTGCCGTTGATTTCGCTGGATAATACCTAAATTTACTAAGAGCAGCACTTGCCGATTTAGCAACATTTGGATCTGTATCTCGCAGAGCTTGTTGCAGAAAAGGGATCGCTTTATCAGACTTAATTGCCCCTAAAGCTTCCACCGCAGATAGGCGTACCTGCGGCTCCAAATCTCTACTCAACTTTCCTAGTATTGGTATTGCCTGCTGCAATTCCGATCTTGAACCGTTAGCAGCAGCAATTTTACTTAAAGCTGCTGCTGTTAACTTGCGAATATTACCGCTTTGATGACGGGAGTACCCGATTAACTGAGGAACAAAACTGATTTGGCGGGAATCTCCCCAAGCTATAATTTTATTATCTAATTCCTGAACTAATGCTTTAGCCGTGAAGTTCAATGTTGGGACTTTCTGCTCTTCAATTTCCGGCTCCAAAGGGACAGAATAAGTAGGAGTTACCGTCTCTAATTGTGGTGATTCCACAAACTCAGGTGTTGCCGTCTCTGAGGGCTGTGATTCCCAAGCTGGATTTTGTTGTCCTAACTGACTTTCATAATGGTTTTGTAACATCCTGACCGTTTGTTGCGTATAACCTTCATGGGTTTGCAACTCCTCATTGGCATTTTTTAACTGAGTTTCATAATGTTCTTGCAGTAGTCTGGTATTTCCCTGCATCTGAGCTTCGTGAGCTTGGGATTCTGCTGCGGCTAATCTTAAATCATTTTCGTATTCCTCTTGCAGCAGATTGATAGCTGATTGTTTCTGAGCTTCATAAGTTCTAGCTAATTCTTCAGCAGCTTGCATTAATTGAGTTTCGTATTGTGCTTGCAATTCGCTGATAGTTGCCTGCATCTGAGCTTCGCGAGCCTGTAATTCTTCAGTGGTTTGTTTTAACTCGCTCTGATGTCTATCTTGCAGAGATTCTATGGCTGATTGCATCCTGTCTTCATAGGTTTTCTGCAATTCATCAGTGATTTGGACTAACTGAATATTGTGTTGCTCTTGTAAGGATTGTATCGTTTCCTGTAGCCGTGAATTATGAACTTGCTCTAATTCTTCTGTAACTTGTCGGAGGCGGTTTTCCTCTCCCGCTTGTAGGGATTTGATAGTTTCTTGCATCCGAGACTGGTGGGTTCTTTCCATGTCCTCAGATATTCTGCGATTTTGCTCGCTTTGGTTTTGCTTTTGCTGCTGCAATCTCTTTTCCACCAACCAGTAGGCAACTGCCAATCCCGCCAAAAAACTTATGAGTGCTGCTATTACTAAAATCATCGGTGAAAACCCTCCAGTTTGAAGTGCGCCTGCTTTTCTGTTTAACTAATGATACAGTATTGAAGAGATGGCAAAGTATAAAAATTGCTAAACTGCTACCTCTCCAAAGCCACTTCGCAGTCGTGTCTCAATGGAACACCCATTACCAACTCCCACCACTCGCGCCCATGTTTTTGTTTCGGGAACTGTTCAAGGTGTTGGCTATCGTTACTCAACTATGAATTATGCCAAGCGATTTGGCGTGAATGGTTGGGTACGAAATCTTGCCGACGGCAGGGTAGAAGCTGTGTTTGAAGGAAGTATAGAAGCCGTACAATCGATGATTTCCTGGTGTTGCACTGGGCCGATGGGTGCTGTAGTTAAAGATGTGGCGATTGAGTATGAAGAACCGGAGGGAGATCGCCGATTTGAAATTCGCCGTTTCTAACTGTAATGACTTCAAATAATCGGGCAACTTTACTCAAATCTTTGTCTCCCGGTGCTATTTCTAAACCGCTGGAAAGGTCAATGCCGCTAGGTTGAAGTTGTTTGAGGGCAGCTAATATATTATCAGGAGTTAAACCGCCAGCAAGTAGCCAAGGACAACTCGGTTGAAACTGTTTTAAACTCGTCCAATCTATGGTTTTACCCGTACCGCCTAGCTGGTTAGGATGATAAGCATCTAACAGTAAGGTATTAACATGAGCGGCGTAAATAGCGGCTTTCTCTAAAGTTTCAGGTGTTTTTACTCTCAAAGCTTTGATAATTTCAACTCCTGGTAAAAACTGCTGGAGGCGATCGCAAAATTCTGGGCTTTCATCTCCATGCAACTGCACCCCATTTAATTGAGCCCGATCGACTACTTGACAGATTATTTCTAGTGTGGTATTAGCAAACACCCCGATGCGATCGACATTCTGGGGTAACTGCTCGACGATCGCCCGAATCAGCTCTGGCTGAATATACCTGGGGGATGCTGGCACACAGATAAATCCCAAAGCCCCCGCCCCTAGCTGCGCGATCGCTTGCCCTTGCTCTAGCTTCGTAATCCCACAAATTTTGACTCGCACGATCGCACCTCTCTGCCGGCTTTGTATCAAAATATAAACTTATTGTTAACTATTAAAACAAATTTTAGTTTGTGGCTAAGCACTATTTATAATCTTTGCATTCAATTAGTCCCAGCAAGCAGCCATCCAGACAGCCTGTTTGGGAGTTGATATAGCATTGGTTCTTGTCAGAGAGTCCATTTTTCATGGATTTTCAGAATGTAGGTACCAACGACTAAACTCACATTCCTTTCTAAGTTTATCAAAGGAGATTAGGAACTTGATTTACTCTGCTTTACTTTTGGCCGTCGGTCAATCTACTACACCCCATACACCAGAATGGTCTCTCGGTGTAGGGCTAGTAATGATTCTTGCCAATCTATTCGCGATCGCGATCGGTTACTATGGCATTTCCAAGAACAACCGAGGAAAAGGCCCAGCTTTACCCGTTGACCTACCAGGTATGTTCACAGGATTTGGCGTACCTGAGTTATTAGCAACAGCAAGCTTTGGTCACATCCTGGGAGCCGGAGTTATCTTAGGTTTAGGCAACGCTGGAGTCCTCTAAATCGTCCAGAAATTAACAATTAAAAATTAGAAAGCCGGAAATCGATCGGCAAGTTTTAATTGTGAATTCGACGTTTCAGAACTTACCCATAATGTAACGCCGCCGTCCCGAAGGTTCAAAAACCGGGTAATTCGGTGGCGTTATAAATAGTTCAAAAATTATGTTAACATCAATTCCATCAATTTTGATTCTCGAAACTTGTAAAATTTAGTCAACTTATCAAGAAAAAGCCAAAATGCAAAAATACGTCTGTACAATTTGCGCCTATGTCTACGATCCAGAACTAGGCGACCCCGATGGCGGTATCGCCCCTGGAACGCCGTTTGAAGATATTCCCGACGATTGGGTTTGTCCGATTTGCGGTGCGCTAAAATCAGATTTTGAACCAGAATAAACGAGAAACAATGTGTCCGATAAATTTCTGCGAGTTATAGTAGTGGGCGGAGGTGCCGCAGGGTTTTTCGGAGCGATCGCAGCAGCCAAAGCTCACCCCCAAACTCGCATCACTTTACTAGAAGCAGGGCGGGAACTCCTCGCCAAAGTTCGTATTTCTGGTGGTGGACGTTGTAACGTAACTCATGCCTGCTTCGACCCAGGAATTTTAGTACAAAATTACCCCAGAGGCGGCAAAGCTCTGCGGGGTGCTTTTACTCGGTTTCAACCCCGCGATACAGTAGAATGGTTTGCCAGTCATGGCATCAAACTAAAAACAGAAGCAGATGGCCGGATGTTTCCTACCACAGACGATTCTGCAACAATAGTTAATAGTTTAATCCAGGCTGCTAAAGATGCAGGCGTAGAAATTTGCACCGGTGTTGCTGCGGTTTCCATTAAAAGATTAATACCAGATTTTGCTCCTCCTAAACCCTTACAAATAGAGGCTGAACTAGCAGATAAATTATCTGTTTCCGATCGGTTCCCCATCTCTAATCCCCATTCCCCTTCCTTTGAAATTGAATTGAGATCGGGGGAAAAGTTGAAAGGCGATCGCATTCTGCTGGCCACTGGTAGCAGTCCTTCTGGTTTCAAATGGGCGCAAAATTTAGGTCACACCATCCAACCCCCAGTACCATCTCTATTTACTTTTAACATTTCTGATATTCGCCTCCAAGATTTAGCAGGCGTTTCCGTTGGTAATGTTCGCGTACAATTACCCGCAGCAAAATTAGAACAAACCGGCCCAATACTAATTACTCATTGGGGTTTAAGCGGCCCTGCGGTACTAAAACTATCCGCTTGGGGTGCCAGATTTTTGCACGAGTGTGGCTATCAAACCTCATTGTTAATTAATTGGCTTCCCCAGTATAACCCAGACGTTTTGCGGCAACAATTGCTAGCAGTTAAATCGCAGTTATCCAGAAGATCGATCGCCACTAGCTGTCCCCTTCCCATCCCCCGCCGTCTCTGGGAACATTTAACGGTTGCTGTTGGCATTGATAGCGAAAAACGCTGGTCAGAACTATCAAACAAAAGCCTTAATCAACTGATTCAAGAACTCAGCCAAGGTGAATATAAAATTAAAGGAAAAGGTGCATTTAAAGAAGAATTTGTTACTTGCGGCGGGGTTAACTTAAAAGAAGTTGATTTTAAAACAATGGAAAGTCGCTGCTGTCCCGGCCTTTACTTTGCTGGGGAAATCTTAGATATCGATGGTGTGACAGGGGGGTTTAATTTCCAAAGTGCTTGGACAACAGCATGGTTAGCCGGTCAAGCGATCGGCAAGTAGAATAAGTAGAAATAGAGCAACCACCAAGGTTGTTAGGAATCAGGGGCTAGGGAAGAAGGGCAAGAAGAGAAAGGAGGGAAACATAAGGAATCCGAGGAAAAAACCATCTTTTTTAGGCGATTAGAAATCGCGGCTAAACAAGCTAAGTCCGCATAGGTGGACTCAAAGAAAAGCGGGTAATAAACCCCAATTTGCTATCAAAAGTCCGCAGTCAGGAGCAAAAAATATGGTCACGATTAAAGTTCCCCAAATATCCTTTACACCTCCTACATTTACTTCTGTTAAGGAAGAACGCCTCCACCGCAAGCAGCGTTTAGCAGCCGCCTTCCGTCTATTTGGTCGCTTCGGGTTCAGCGAAGGTATCGCAGGCCACATCACAGCCCGCGATCCTGAATACCATGACCATTTCTGGGTCAATCCTTTAGGAATGCACTTCAGTTTAATCCGCGCCAGCGACTTGATTTTAGTCAACCCCACAGGTGAAGTGGTTGAGGGCAGCAAACCTGTCAACCAGGCTGCTTTTACCATCCACTCCCAAATTCACGCCGCCCGTCCCGATGTTATTGCCGCAGCCCACGCGCACTCCCCCTACGGCAAAAGCTGGTCTAGTCTTGGTCGCCTCCTCGATCCCCTTACTCAAGATGCTTGTGCTTTTTACGAAGACCACGCCTTATTTGATGACTACACCGGAGTCGTGCTCGCAATTGACGAAGCCAAACGTATTGCCCAAAATTTAGGCGACAAGAAAGCGGCGATCCTCCGCAATCATGGACTGATTACTGTTGGTCACTCAGTAGATGAGGCTGCATGGTGGTTTATTACAATGGAGCGTTCTTGTCACGCGCAATTAATGGCCGAAGCTGCTGGCAAGCCGATTTTGATTGAGCCAGAATGTGCCCGTTTGACCCATAAACAGGTTGGTTCGCATCAACTTGGGTGGTTTAGTTTTCAACCACTGTATGATTTGATTGTGTCGAAAGAAGCGGATTTGCTACAGTAACAGCGATCTTAATATCAAACAAAACAAAGCCCCTGTCTGAGTATCAGAAAGAGGCATTGTAGAATAAAATCCCTGGCATCGAGCTATTTTCCCAGGCAGTGACCCACCAAGTATCTTCGCCACAGCAGCGTTTAACATCCGAGTTCGGGATGGAATCGGTGTGGTTCCACCGCGTCATAAACACCAGGAAAAGCTGTAAGGGTATAAGAGCCCTGAAGACTGCAAAGAAACAAGTCATCATCAAATCAAAGTCAGAGGTCAAGCC
>NZ_JAQMUA010000103.1:0-2234 GCF_028330895.1 Kamptonema animale CS-326
TGCCTAATCGTTGAAGTTTTATCACCTAGCACTGAAGCATACGATCGCGGCAGCAAATTTAGAATGTATCGCCACAATCCAATTTTACAAGACTACTTATTAGTTAGCTCCACCAGTATTGAAATGGATTTATATCACAAAAAAGAGACAGGAGAATGGATTATTATAAACTACAAAGAAGGGGATACCGTAGAACTAAAAAGCATTAATCTGAGTTTCGCGATCGAGCAAGTCTATCGAGGCCTGATACTCACGCCAGAATTAATGGATAATAGGTAAGTGGCAGAAACATTTAAGAAATTGGTTTGCTAATTGCTGCTACTGTACCTCATAACAGCGGTTCCCGCTGTATTTTTTATGCTTAAATAGAAATCCATCCTAAGATGGAGGTTCTAATACTATAGAAACTGCCATAATTTACTTGATAACTTTCCGTAAAGCTCTGCGAAATCACTGTAGAAAAAACAAATTTAGATCTAGTCAGACTCAAAGTTATTAACTTTGGGCGTAAAATTTATAGCAATCTTTAGAGGGAATCATGGCAAATTACGATATTTTTGACGAACAATATTATCTTTCCCAATATCCGTTTGTGAAAGATGCGATCGCTAAAGGATTAGTTAAATCTGGTCTGGATCACTTTCAAAAGTATGGTCAAGCCGCTGGTTTTGCCAACGTATCCCGATATTTTGACGAAGCTAACTACCTCGAAAATAATCCCGACTTAAGACCTTTTATCCGCACATTTAATCCCAATGGCACTTTTGTTTCTGGTCTCGATCACTTTATCCAATATGGTTACGATGAAGGTGGACGGCGCACTCAAGTATCCACTCAAGTATCCTCTGAGTATAACGAAGACTTTTATCTGGCAAACAACTCAGATTTACTGCCGTTTATTAAGAATGTAACTTTCAAATCGGGATATCAGCACTTCATCAAATACGGTGCAAAAGAAGGTCGTTTTGGCACGTCTTTCTTTGAACCAGAATACTTAAAGAAAAATCCTAATCTTGTGCCATTTATCAACTCTGGAGCCTTAAAAACAGGTCGCTATCACTACTTCCAATTTGGGGAATTTGAAACCAACCGTTCGGCAACTTTTGTCGGTAGCCATACCAACGATACCGTTACTGGTGTTGGCGTGGGGAATGTCGAAATCATTGGAGTTGAAGTAGGTATAGATCCCAGTGGCAATCGGCAGTATGAAAGTTTTGGTACAAATGAATTTGATGTCTTAATTGGCGACTCTGGGAAAGATACATTTGTACTGGGAGTTCCTGCTACCGCTGGTAATGCCGCAGCCACACCGCTATATTTGGGTAATGGCCAGGCTACCATTCGGAACTTCGCCATAAACCGAGATTTTATCCAGTTGCAAGGATCGTCATTGAACAACTATAATCTGGTTCCTGTCGGTAACGATCTATCCATCCAAACCAGTTTTGGAGATGTGCTAGGTGTGATTCAGGGGGGAGCAAATTTAAGTTTCACCGTTCAAACGATAAATCCTAACGGCACTTTCTTGATTGGCTAGAATGGCGATTAGGACAGATCAATCCTCGTAGGGACACGGCATTGCCCATTGGTGTCAACTTAAGACTGAAACCCTTGATAAATATCGTTTATAGCCGAGTCCAGATCCCTAAATCCCCATTAAAAAGGGTGACTTTGATTAACTCTTGTCCCCCCCTTTCTCAAGCAGCAGGGCTAGGGGGATCTTCATTGTTGCATTCTTTATAGATGGTATAATTTTTCTATTACCCATTCCTGAAAAAACCATGATTGGAGTTAAAGACAATTCCCCACAACTTACTCCCGAAGAATATTTTATTTGGGAAGAAAAGCAACTCGAAAAACATGAATATATCAACGGTCAAGTTTACGCCATGAGCGGCGGTAATAAAAATCATAGTTTAATCTCTGTTAAATTTATCACCTTGCTTTCTAATCATTTAGAAGGAAGTAGCTGCGAAACGGGTAATTCAGACTTGAGAGTTAACATTCTTGAAACTAATGACTATACCTATCCCGATGTCAGTGTAACCTGCGACGATCGCGATCGAACCACAACCCAATACATTACCTATCCTTGCCTAATCGTTGAAGTTTTATCACCTAGCACTGAAGCATACGATCGCGGCAGCAAATTTAGAATGTATCGCCACAATCCAATTTTACAAGACTACTTATTAGTTAGCTCCACCAGTATTGAAATGGATTTATATCACAAA
>NZ_JAQMUA010000104.1:0-7218 GCF_028330895.1 Kamptonema animale CS-326
CGCTGCGAAAAGCAATTTCTTATAGCAATAGATGGTGGTCAGCGAGCGCCCACCTTACAAATTTTTGTAACGCCGCCCTCTGGGCGGTTGCTTTACCGCCCAGAGGGCGGCGTTACGTTGGATTTTTTTAATTATAGTGAATAAATAAGGAGTCAGAAATCAGGATAAAATATTTCATCCTAAGATTGACTCCTCTTCTTAGTTGAATCTAAATTATGACTAATTCATCACAAATTTAGATTTGAGAAGTCACTAAACTTACGGGTTTCAGTGGCGACACTCGCAAAACCATCACCATTTTCACTCTCACCATTCAAACTGCCATTAGTTTCCGGTTTAAAGAGTTCTTCAACAGCCGCACGTTTCAAAGCTAGGGGTTCTGCGTGTTCTACCTGAAATACATTCGCGTAGAGATTGGCGATAATTTGCTTTCCTCCTTGAGTCAATTCTAAGTAACTCAAAGCGGCAGGGATGTAAGGAAAAACGCCGTTCCAGTAAAACTTGGCATAATTCCGCCGCAAATCTCCGGGCGATTTATAGCCTAAGATTTTATTAGTGCCGACTTCTTCAAACTCGTAGAAAAGAGCACTAATTTTTCGCAAATAATTCGGATCGCTGAGTTGGCCAATTAAGTCAGCGGCGCGAGCAAGTCCCGAATAATTATGCCGATCTTGATGAGTTTCACCAGCAGGTACAGGGAAGCGAGTTAGTTCAATATTGCGTTTAATTTGTTCGGCATCAATTAGTTTGTGACCACCAAAACGCTCATCAATTACTAATTTCCCTCGGTCAACATGATAAGGTGTGAGACTGGCAGAAGTTGCACCAATTGGTATCGAAACCATTCCTCCGTCGATGCCAGTGGCGTAGAGTCCAACAGCTTCTTGGTCTTGACGGCAAACACCTTTGACATAACCGATGTCGTGAGACAACAAAGAAATGATATAGTGTAG
Source organism: Kamptonema animale CS-326 (assembly GCF_028330895.1). NCBI lineage: Bacteria > Bacillati > Cyanobacteriota > Cyanophyceae > Oscillatoriales > Microcoleaceae > Kamptonema > Kamptonema animale. Next base: position 954 of record NZ_JAQMUA010000104.1, read on the forward strand.
CCAGTCTTCAGGGGAGACACCCCCTTCGCGGATGTGTTTGCCCCGGAGGATGTCCTGTCCTACTAGGGCAACTAACATACTGTGTTCGACATTGTGATAGAGAGCGTCGCAATTAGCGATGTTTTCCAGAGCCATGTTCCCCGCCCAGGCAATGATATCGGGGTAATCCGGCTTATATTTACCGTAGGTACGGCGGTATCCAGCCTGTAGCTCTTGCACGAAAGCGTCAATTAGGATCGCAGTTGCATTAAACATTGTGATTTCTCTCACTCAAGCTTTAAGGGCGAAAATCAATCAGGAAGTTTTAGGTAGTTGCATAAATAATAATTGGCGATCGCGTATAAGTTGACATAAATCGGATTGAGTAGTATTTGCGAACTACCGATGCACCAGAGAATATTTTTAGAGTTATATACTCACCATAACCTAAATCCCACAGAATCTCATCTGGCTCTGTACTATTAAATGATGGTGAGAGAACTGCTAGGTGTCAGAGTTATGAACCGTCTGTTAAGGAGTCTGTCTGAAGGAGCAAAACGCGCGGTGCTGCCGATCGCCCTGAGATACTTAGGGTTGTGCAGCATTGCGGTTCTGGCTGCTGCCCCGGCCTTGGGAGCACAGCGAGTTTACGTGACTTATGGCCCGCTGGAAATTTCAGTACCCATAGAGTCTTTAGAGCTGTTTGTGCAGACAGGCGTAATCGATCACACTTGGGATGGCTTCGCTCAGTACGCCAACCAGCAACAGCTAGCTCAGTTGCGACAAGCTCTGCAAGCAAAGGCTGAAGTCAGCCCCGTGACTATTTCTCAGTTCCTTTACACGCCCCAGGGTGAAGTGTTGCTGGAACGTTTGGGACGAGTCGTGCAGACAAAAGGCCGACAGCCTGGTTTTTACGCAATTCGAGCGGCCTTAATTCTAGCAGCGGCAGATACAGAGGGTTTGACACCGATCAATGTGCTCAAGAAATTTCCGACTTATGGGATTCGGATCGATATTGCGCGGGGGTTAGAACTGGTTAATCAGCTAACGGCTTTGGTAAATAGGTCAAACCGAGCGATCGCTGGAGTAATCGAGTTGGCAAACGCCCAAGCTGCATCGGAACCAGCAGTTAACCTTTCCGAGCTCCAAACTCCAGACCGGCGGGGGTCGCTGAGTTGGGAAAAAGTTTCTCTGACAATGATGAGTAAAAACCGCCAGGGGCGTAGTTTTCCCTTCGATTTGTATTTGCCTACAGGCGGGTCATTACCGGCACCATTAATTGTCATTTCTCACGGTTTAGGCTCAGATCGCTACTCCTTTGCCTATTTAGCCGAACATCTGGCCTCTTACGGATTTGCCGTTGCTGTCCCGGAACATCCCGGTAGCAGTTCTCAACAGTTGCAGAACTTGGTGGTAGGTAGAGCAAGTGAGGTGGCCCAACCTACAGAATTTGTCGATCGCCCTTTAGATATTAAGGAGCTGCTCGATTTTCTAGATACCCTTCCTGCATCTGACCCCAAATATCAAGGGAAAATGGACTTGCAGCGGGTGGGGGTAATCGGTCAGTCTTTCGGCGGCTATACAGCTTTGGCTTTAGTGGGAGGAGGGATTAATTTTGAGCAACTAGATAAAGATTGCGAGAAAGAGTTCGATACTTGGAATATTTCGTTACTGCTTCAATGTCGCGCTCAGACTCTGCGTCGTCGGGATTACAATTTGAGCGATAGCCGGGTTAAAGCTGCGATCGCCATCAATCCAATTGTCAGCAGCATTCTAGGGGAATCAAACCTCAGCCAAATTCAAGTCCCTGTAATGATTTTAGCTGCCACTGCCGATACCGTTGCACCAGCGGTGCTCGAACAGATTCAACCCTTTACCTGGTTAACAAATCCTGAGAAATATCTCGTACTGCTCAACAACGGCACACATTTCTCGACGATCGACGATTCCCCTGAGAGTGTTTTCCGGGTTCCTGCTAATGCCATTGGGCCTGAACCAGCCTTAGCTCGCCGCTATCTTAACGGATTGAGTGTCGCTTTTATGGAAACCTATCTGGCTAACGAGCCAACTTTCCGCCGCTATCTCCAACCGTCTTACGTCAAAGCAATTAGTAAAGATGTGTTGGGCCTGAGTATTTTGCGATCGCTGAGTACGGAGCAGCTCGAGCAGTTGCTCAGCGGTAAAAGCAGTCCCACTCTTCCTGCATCTCCACCTCAGCCGGCTCCTGCGAAGCCTTGAGGGTCAAGGTATTTGGAATTAGCTGGCACTACCTTACAGATTAAGTGGGAAATTTTGGCGATCTTGGCGATCTTGGTGGGAAGCGATATAAAGTCCTGGTAGATATATTCTGGCGTTGGTTCGGGCATTAGTGAAGGTAGGTTACGAGGGTCGATCGTCTGCATTGATCGCCACAGTTGCATCGGGTGTTGCCGATTCCAGCTCAGGTGGCAGATGATTGGTAATGAAAGAACTCCAGTGAGGTATCCCACCTGAATCAAATTCCATCTGCAAAATTGACGCATTCGGTACTCGAAATCCTCGCGTAAATCCCAAAAGCCGACCCATAGCAACGGCATCAATTACTGTTGGGTTAGCCAAAATTTGCCACAGCATTGCTTTAATAAAAAATCCATGTGAAAAAACAACCACAAAACCCGATTGTTGTTGTAACTGGTTCAGGGTAGTTCGGACTCGTTCCATCAGTTGAACCAACGATTCGGCGTTGGTTCCATCGACATATTCAGGGTCGCAGCGATCCCAGTAAGCTTTGCTCAGAGGTTTGCGATCGCGGAGTGTGGTTGGTCGATCGAACTGTAGGCTCAGATAGGTAAACTCCTGAACTTGCCAAACGTCAACGGCTGTATGTGGAAATTTTTCAATCAATGGTTTAGCGGTGAGTTGTGTCCTCAGATAAGGTGAAGTTACAATCAAGTCTGGAGATTGTTTAATGGCGGTTGGAATACATTGTGATTGTCGGTAGCCCAATTCAGTTAAGGCGTTTTCATGCGGCCCAATAGTTGCCACTCCTGCATTGGATTGACTTTGACCATGACGAATAATCCAGATAGACACGGTTTGATATTTCCTCTCATTAATAATGGGTGAAAATCACTTTTAGTTAATTCACATCATCCCCCACAAGTATAAATGCTGATCCATTCATCTGATGAAGCTGCTAGCGTTGGCGGTGGTGGCGGGGGTTGAAACCCAACGGTTGAGGGAGATGTTACTGCCTCCTGGGGTGGGGATGAAGCTGGAACCGATTAGGTTGTGTGGGGCTTGTTATGCGGAGTCGCCTTGTCATAAGATTGAGTGGCAGTTTAAGACGACGATGGGGTGCGATCGGCATGGGTTGAGGTTGTTGGCGGAGTGTCCTAATTGTGGAGCTAGGTTTAAGATTCCGGCGTTATCAGTAGTGTAGTGTATATCTGTGCTCGCACTCACATCCACGACAAAACTCTAAAAGAGAGCAAAGTTAAAATAAATTTATGTGTGCTGTTTTAATGGTATAATTATATTGATATAGCTTAATATTTTTAATTGGAAAAATAAGGACATTTAACATAACCTTGTAAACATTAAAGACACATTCTGCCTCTTAAACAAGTCCCCAGAGTTAAAATATTATTCATAACATGAGATAATGGTAGCAGGCAAACAACTCAAAAGGCTATTTCAAGCCTTCAAAGAGCGCGATGACAGTGCTTTTTATAGAGCAGCAGAAGCTTTGATTGCAGATGAACTCATCGCTAATCATCATGCTCTTGCTCAGGAGCTACAGCAAGCATTAGGAAGGCAACCGATGAAACAGATAACACAAAATGGATTGAGGCTCCTCCCTAAAGATCGTCGCAGTGGCGATGATTTGGTTATATTAGAAGAAAGCTCCGTAGATTCGACTCAAGTCGTTTTGAATCAGGAAACCAAGGGGAAAATCGAGAGAGTTTTAGATGAGCATCGTAAACGCCAACAATTAAGTAAATATGGATACTTGCCTAAGACCAAGCTACTCTTTTGGGGTCTACCTGGATGTGGTAAGACTTTTACTGCTAAGTATTTGGCTCATGAACTTGGCCTTCCAGTAGGCATTGTGAGGCTAAATGCAATTATTTCTAGTTTTTTAGGAGATACCGCTTCTCATCTGCATCGGGTTTTCAATTTAGCTAATACAACTCCAATGGTACTTCTTTTAGACGAAGTAGATGCAGTGGGAAAAAATAGAGATGATCCCAATGACGTTGGAGAACTGAAACGAGTTGTCAATAGCTTACTACAAGCAATGGATACTTTTGATTCATCTAAAAGTATTATTATTGCTGCTAGTAATCATCAGTATTTACTTGATCCCGCTTTATGGAGACGTTTTGATGATCTGATTGAGTTTCCTTTACCTGGTAAAACAGAACGAGAGATTTATCTTCAACGCCTTTTAAATGGAGTAAATTTTGATGGTTCACTAGAATATATAGTGAAGAATATGAGTTCACTTTCTTATGCAGATATTCAGCGTATTACTGTTGAAGCTATTAAAACTATGATTCTCGAAGGGAGAGAAAATCTACAAACCCAGGATATTTCTGAGCAACTTAAAGCTTTTAAAAAAGCTACATTTGAAGCGCAAACTAAAAATAGGGATACTTTATAATGAATCAAGATTTTCCTCTCTTTTCACTAACTCAACCGCAAACTGCTCAACGTCGTTCAGAAAAGTCTCATTTTGTTCCCCTTCCCCTAGAAAAAATTGAGCAGCGACAAGAGAAAGCTAATAATTTAAGACAACAAGTTCAAGGACTTTCCCAAAAATTGCAACAAATGTCTGAAGAGCAAAGAAAGGCAGTATTAATTAAACTAGAACATGAACAAAAAATTTCTTTAGATGGCACAGGTTTAAAGCCAATTTCAGAATCTACTAAAAATTTTACCCTTGCCGTTCCTCGTACTGAAAAATTAGATCAACTAGAAAAAAAGATTGAAGATTTTGGAGAAGGGGAATTAAGAAGAGGTCAACCACCTAATAAAGATTTTGCCTACCTTAATTCTATTGAAGAAGCTTCACCCAAGGATCGTCTTTGCCAATTATTTTTTGAAGAATATGACGAATTAATTCAGCAAGATTTGATAATTTGTGAAATCGAAATGATGTCTTTAGAAAAAGGAGCAAATCAACAGAGACAGGAATTGCAAGAAATACGAACAGAGATAAGCAATTTATTCCAGAGTGGGATTAAAGGTTATTTATTTGAACATGAAGAAATAAAAGGAACTTGCCGTGCTGTAATTCGATGTACTGGGAAGATTTTTCAAGAATTAGTAGAAGGCAAAAAATGGCAGACTAAAATAGTGTATTTTGATGCTCGTCCACAATTTGAAACATTTCATCAAACGCTTAAAAATTTTCAAGTTCAAAATTTAGGTGAATTCATAAGCCCTCCTCAAGATGCTCCAATGGTCTGCATTGTAGATTCAGGAGTAACGATTGGAAATCCTTTTCTAAAACCTGTTGTTAGAGAAGATTTGATTCGCTCTTATCTCAAAGCTGAATCTGATAAGGATAATCCTTATGATGAATGTGGACATGGTTCTGGTGTTGCTTCTTTAGTTTCTTACTATGCCTTAAATTTATATAAAAATGCAGAAAATAAAGGAAAAATTTGGATCGCCAGTGCCAGAATTTTGAATAAAGACAATGAAATTGAAGATGAAAGATTATTTTCCAAAATCTTAGCAGAAATTGTAGGGAACTTCGATTTATTAAATGTTAAAATTTTTAACCTCTCTCTTCAATTTACTAATCGAAAATGGCATGAAGAAGCTAAACGAACCGTTCCACGTAATTCTTGGATAGCTCGAACAATTGATAAGCTTTCAAGAGAACACGATGTTGTTTTTGTTACGATTACAGGCAATATATCAACGTTTAATGTTAGAGACTATCACGAGGATGGATTACCTTATCCTAAATATTTCATAGAGGATGAATCCTCTATTTATGATCCTGGTCAAGCAGCATTAGCTGTTACAGTAGGTTCTATGGCTCCTAGCACTCAAGCAATTGGTCAAATAGCAACAGCGCTGGTCATTGCTGAACAACATCAACCCTCTCCTTTTACTCGTTGTGGGCCTGGAATTAACCGTGAAATTAAACCTGAGTTGGTCGAATATGGTGGTAATTATTTAATCGAGGAAAATGGCTCAGTTCGAGAAAATCCAGGAATGAATGTAATGATGGCAAGTCATCAACTTACACCTGCAATTGCTCATCATTCGGGAACGAGCTTTGCTGCTC
>NZ_JAQMUA010000105.1:0-33525 GCF_028330895.1 Kamptonema animale CS-326
ACATGATATAATTAACCCATCCTCCCCATCTCCCCCTATCTTCCTCTTTCCCTAGTCCCTAGTCCCTAGCCCCTAGTCCCTTCTTTGGTAATATGATGTAAAGGGTTTAATGAGTAAAGACTCTAGAATTTAGTAATGAGACAGGGAGGTTGAAACTATGGGACTATTCGATCAAATTTTGGGCGCGATCGACAATCCAAATCAGCAGGCTAGTCCAAATCAGTTGGATAATATTGTTGGTACTGTCCAACAACTAAGCAATAACTATGGTGTCGAGCCGGGGACGGCTCAAATGGCAGTGTCGATGTTAGGGGGTTATGTGCGCTCGGCTTTGCAAGATGTGCGATCGCAGTCTGGTAACGCTCAAGCTCAAGCAATTGTCAATCAATACAGCGGCACAACTCCCAATCTTCAAGCCGTTCAGAGTTTATTTAATCCTAACCAGGTAACGCAAATTACTGAGGCGATCGCTCAAAGAACTGGTATCCCTCCGGGGACAATTCAAGCTATGATTCCTGTCTTGATTCCTCTGGTACTTAATTTACTGCAAATGGGCAGTAATGCTCAAAATCCGCAGCAAGGGCAAAATTCGCTGTTGAGTTCCTTTTTAGATGCCGATGGCGATAATGATGTCGATATTGGAGATGCGATGATGTTGGCGGGGCGTTTTTTAAATCAACCGCGTTAGCTCCATACCCTTCTAAAAAATTATGAGTTCTGAGTTTTGGATTCTGAGTTAACAAAAACTCAAACCTCAAAACTCAAAACTCAAAATCCCGAAAGTCACATCTGATAGATTCAGTTAGCTTTCTGGCGCTCTGGAAGCTGGCAAGCAGGAGCAAATTTTATCGGCGGCGGTAAGGAACCGTAGTTTCGATATTGAGATTTGCCAAAGGCACTCGCGACGGCGGAGCTCCGGGTACCGGCATCTGCCGTGCCATATTCAAATACTGCGACGGATCGCCAGCCTTTGCCTGTTGTTCTTGAGGAACAAAACGACGCACGCTTGTCTGCCAAATCATTTGCGGGAAGCCCAACTGCGAGCGGTGGTATTCACCGTAGCGAGGGGTTTTCAGGTTAAAAGGTGTGTCCCCTACATTCCGTTGGGGCAACACCCGCCGCTGCTGATAAGGCACCTTATCGTAGCCAAAGATGTTCAGGTACTCTTCGCTGTTGAGCAAATCATCAATGAACCCTTGGGGGCCCTTGTTGACAACCACAATTGACCAAGCGATCTTTTCACGATTGCTGTAAACATCGCGGCCTAAAATGCGCTGTACGCACATTTCCACAAAGCGGTAGTTGCTGTTGGTTTGGTAATTCCGACGCAGGAACGGATCGGAAGTCGCTAAACCCCGGATGAAGTCCCGTACCGTAATTTGGCCGCACTTAAGTTGCGATTCCAAGGCTACCTGGCGGTTGCTTTTCAGCATCTGGTGTTCGCTATAAATCTGGCGATAGGCGGCCCAAATCAAACCTTCTATGTCCCCTGAACTCAGGACATTTTCAGTTGTAAAAATTCTGGGCTGCTCGTCGCTCCGGGTTTCAAAATCAGAAACACGCTGGTTTTGGCTCTTAGGGCTGTAGCTTAATAAAGGAAGCGCCACGTTACAATCTCCGTAATCTTAATTTTCAGAAGTTGTTGACACTTTGACTATCCCCGCTCTGAAGACACGGGGATTGATTTCGACTTAGAGAGTTGCTCTAGCTAGGGATGTCAAAATCCCTTTACTGAACTTACTCCACTTAGGTTAACAGCCTAAGTTCGCCGCTAGTTTTATCAACAGCTAGTGTATTGCTACAACTAGCCATCATTACAGGGTAGGGGATTCTAGCAATCTAAATCTTATTTTTCTGAAATTACGCAACAATCTTTAACATTTTTTGACCTAGGCAGACAGGGGAGGTAGGGGGTAGGGAGTCAGGGAGCCAGAGGGACAGAGGGGAAGGGGGAATTTCTGACTTTTGCAAGTCAAAACTCAAAACTCCAAACTCCCCATTCTCTCTATCCCTACCAGCCGAGAGCGGAGTAAAACTGCTCTGTTGCGACTTCATCCTGAGCAGGAGCCTCTGCCTGGGATTCTGGTTCCACTCGGATTTCCGTGCAGAAAGTAGAGGTGCTGAAGCCGCCAAAGCGCTTGACGGAGCTTGTCCGCATCCGCACATTGGGGTTAGCAAACCAGAAGCGCTCGATCGAGCTCATGGTTTCGTATTCTGTAATTAACACCAACCCATCCTCAGCATCCATCTCATAGCGTCCAGCGACGGGCATGACTTCCGCATAGCCGCGCTCTCGCAGCATCAAACCTTGCCTGGGATTTTCTGTATCGGGTACGATCGCAAACACCGTAGACCCCTTGTGATTCTCGTCTTCTTTGTCCCAGGCCATCGAGCCGTGCCAAGTCACAAAAGCACCACCCGCCGCCTGAGTAGGTTCAACTTCGTGCATCGCGCAGATTTCTGCGACTCGCGGATCGTCCGCCGCCAGCGCTGTCACCTCTATATTTGAATCTCCCAATTCCGCTTGTCGGAAGGCAAGGTGATGGATGCTGCGCTGCGATCGCCACAGGCCAGCACTTCTTTGAAAAAACTCCATTGCGTCCATTAGACTAGCTCCTTTGGCTTATCCTGCCTGGTTTTCACCCTTTTATGATAAGGCCATACACACTTAGATGTACTTTTGCTACATAGATAAGTCCGAAAATGTTTACTTTGGACAGATTGTCAATACTATGTAACTATAATTTACAATTAAGGGGATACAAAGAATCCGAGCCAACGTCGTTCTTAAAATATCTCCCTTATAGATTTGGAGGAGTGAACTATGGAAATGCCCACAGGTCTTAGCTTAGAGCAACAATTCAAGCTGCAAGTTTTGCGCGATGAAGTCAAGCACCTGAGTCTAGAGCAAGCTCAAGAGTATCTAGTCGAAGTGCTCAGGCAAAGTATGGTTAAGGAAAACTTGTACAAGAATTGGTTGAAAAGTGCTTGAGTGCGAAACTGATTGAACATCGCGCCTACATAAACAACGTCCCCATCTACGGACTCCCTAACCCGCCTTCGCGGGTTTTGTTTGTTTAGGGGAGGTAAGCTTTTACACATTTAATTTGTAAATTAATCCATTGAAATCCTTGCTCAGCAAGAGTTTCAGATATTCAAAAATCTGAGCGTGAAATAGCCCTGCTATGAGGGGAGAGGGCATTTTTTTATTTATTTCTTCTCGACCTTCCAAATAACAAATTTATTCCTTTTCAGTCTGACAAAAAAACATTTATTCCTTTTCCCTCTCCTTTTAGGAGAGGGTGAGGGAGAAGTGGGAAGGGTGGGGTGAGGTCAAAGAATTGGGAATGCAAAACGAAGCCGCCTTCTCCTTCCCCATGGGGAACCAGAGTACCTACAATTGAGCTCTTTAACCAAAGCGCCCACTCACATACTCCAGCGTCGCCTCTTCCTTGGGACTTTGGAAAATAACTTCAGTCTTATCGCACTCGACGAGATAGCCAAAACGCTTGCCATCATCGGAGAGTTTAGCATTAAAAAATGCAGTCAGATCGGAAACTCTGGAAGCTTGCTGCATATTGTGCGTAACAATCACAATCGTGTACTTTTCTTTAAGTTCTCGCATCAACTCTTCAATTTTGAGAGTTGAAATCGGGTCAAGAGAAGCACAGGGTTCATCCATTAACACTACATCAGGATTAATCGAGATCGCACGCGCGATACAAAGGCGCTGCTGCTGACCCCCAGACAGGGAAAAACCGCTTTGTTTAAGCTTATCTTTGACTTCATCCCACAAATAAGCTTGACGTAGCGATCGCTCCACAAGCTCATCCATATCCCCCTTATAATTATTTACCCTCGCCCCATAAGCGATATTATCGTAAATTGACTTCGGGAAAGGGTTAGGCTTCTGAAAAACCATACCAATTTTACGGCGCACTTCTACGGGATCTATATCCGCATCGTAGAGATTTTGGTTGTGGTAATAAATTTGTCCTTTTAGGCGAAAACCGTATACCAAATCATTCAGGCGGTTAAAACATCGCAGAATCGTACTTTTCCCGCAACCCGAAGGCCCAATGAAAGCAGTAATTTCATTTTTAGCAATACTAAGAGATACATCCTTAACGGCTAAAAAATTACCGTAGTAGATATTGATATTGTCAGTTTGTAAAACAGTCTCAGGTTCTTTTTCCAAGTGCATAAAAGCATTCTCCACTCAATTTTTACTCAATAGATAGCGATCGAAATTAAGTTTTAACCTAGATACGATCTGAATTGCACACCCATTATTCAGAGATGCCTAATAGACTTTCTGACGAGTTGCCAAACGAGATAGCACGCTTGTCAGCAAAACTAAAAACACCAAAATCAAAGAAGCGGCCCAAGCCAACTCCTGCTGTGCTTTAAAAGGAACTGTTGCAAAGTTGTAAACCAAAACAGACAGAGATGGAGTTGGTTCCAATAAACCCTTCGGCCAAAAAGGCGAATTAAGCGCAGTAAAAATTAAAGGCGCAGTTTCCCCAGCAGCACGAGCAATCGCTAGCGTTACCCCTGTTAAAATAGCCGGAATTGCTGCCGGTAGCACTACTCTTAACACAGTTTGATAATTAGAAGCGCCCACACCAACGGAGGCCCATCTAATATCTTGAGGCACAATTTGCAAAGCTTCATCAGTTGTCCGTACTATAGTTGGCAACATCAGCACTGCTAGGGCCACACCTCCGGCAAGTGCCGAGAAATTACCTAGAGTTACTACCAGCAACCCGTAAGCAAATAAGCCAGCAATAATTGAAGGAACGCCACTAAGAACGTTAGTCGCAAAACGAATCCAACGGGCCCACTGACCTTTGCTAAACTCAGATAAATAAACTGCGGCTAAAACACCAAAAGGAACGGCAATTAAAGTACCAATTCCTACAGTGAGCAGAGTGCCGAGAATGGCATTCGCTATGCCGCCTCCTGAGAGTCCGGGAGCCGGAGGTAGTTTAGTAAGCAAGTCCAAATTTAGGCGGTTTATACCTTTGGAAGCAACGTATAACAGCACTGCAAATAAAGGTAAAATGGCAATCGTCAGACAAATCCCTGCCAGGATAGTCATGCCAATATTGAAAATCGATCGCGGACTGCTTTTAGACCTTTTTAAACTAAGGGAACCGGAGCCAAAAGAGTTGGGTTCTTCAACGCTACTAGACATAAAGTAAGACTCTAAAGGATAGGGCAGACTTCTAGTTGTACTTCGCTCTGACGCGAGAGACAATCAACTCAGCAAAGATATTAACTATCAGCGTTAAAGCAAATAGAATTAACCCTGCGTACATTAAAGCTGCTACTTGCAAGCCAGAAGCTTCAGCAAATTGATTTGCTAGCAAAGAGGCGATAGTATTACCAGGAGCTAGGAGAGAAAGGCTTAACTGATTGGAATTTCCAATTAACAGCGTAGCAGCCATTGTTTCTCCCATCGCACGGCCGAGGCCTAGCATAATTCCGCCGACAATTCCAGAGAAAGCAGCGGGTACTAACACTCTAAAAATGGTAGTCCACCGACTTGCTCCCAAACCCAGAGATGCCTGACGCAATTCAGGAGGAAGGCTAGCTAAAGAATCGCGAGATATTGCTGTAATAATTGGCAAAGTCATAATTGCCAAAACTATTCCCGCAGGTAGCATTCCAGGGCCGACTGGAGGAGTGCTGAAAAATGGTAGCCAGCCGAAACTGCCATTTAGGAATTGTCCTACAGGCCTGATCAGGGGAATTAAAACGTAAATTCCCCACAAACCGTAGACGACGCTGGGGATAGCGGCTAAAAGCTCTACCAAAAAGACAAGCGTTGTGCGTATTGGGAGGGGCAGAAAATCCTCGCTTAGGAAAATAGCAGTTCCTACACCTAATGGTACTGCTAAAAACAGCGCGATCGCAGAGCTGACGATCGTTCCGTAAATCATCGGTAGCGCCCCATACTCATCTTTAACGGGGTTCCAGCTACTGGAAAACAGAAATCCTAAGCCATATTTCCCGATCGCGGGTAAAGCTCTAATCGCAACTGTGATGGCGATGATTAGCAAGATGACGGCAATTCCCATTCCCAAGATGCGGGTTAGCCAGATAAAGGCGTTATCCAGTGATTTTTCTGCCTGAGAGCGAGAGCGATCGCCTATGCAGTGACACCTTCATTGCCCTTGCCACCAACATTACCAGCAGAAGGCCACTCTACTGTCTTGCCTTCCCCTACTTTTTCTTTCCATTCTGGACTAATGGCGCTGAGGTGTTTTGTGAATACGTCTGTCGTACCGCTGCCGTCAGAACGGTGTACAACTGTGATATTTTGGTCTGGGAGCTTAGCACCCGGGTTAGCGGCAGCAATTTTGGGGTCGTTCCACTTGCTAATTTTACCCAAGAAGATATCTACATAAACATCTCTGGGCAATTTCAGTTCAGTTACGTCTGGTAGGTTGTAAGCAACGACGATACTGCCTGCGGACATCGGCAGCAAGAGCACTCCTTTATCTGCTGGTACTTTGGCGATTTCTTCATCTTTCATCGCGGTGTCGCTGGCTCCAAAGTCTACAGTACCTTTGGTAAACTGCTCTACGCCTGCGCCGCTACCTACTGACTGATAGTTGATCTGTAATTTTGGATTGGCGGTGTTGAAATCTTGGAACCAGCGCTGGTAAAGCGGTGCGGGAAATGAAGCACCAGCACCCGTTAAACCTACGTCGGTAGCGAGGGCGAGTTTGGTGTTAGCAGCGTTGGTAGAAGCAGCAACGGGAGCAGCAGTCGGAGAGGTGCTGTCAGTTGTAGCAGTGTTGGTGCTGGTGCCGCAAGCAGCTAGGCCTACTGTCAAAGCTAAAGCGGAAATTGATGCACCCAAACGGTTGGGATTGATGAGATTGATGCGAAAAAGCATGATTATAAAAGCTTGAGCCTTTCTAAAGGATATCCCATAAGAGGATATCGCCTGAAAGTAAAGATAAGGTTAAATTTTTTGAGTATTTATAAAGTTTTTATGTCGTGATAAGTTTGATGATGTGAGTTCCCTCTCTCTCCAGTCTCAAGAGACGTGAGTTTGATGGAGTTCTGAATCACCTCACCGATTTATAGTTTTTGAACACCCTGCGCTAACTAGATCTGACCTTGGGATGCTCAGAAGTGCATGAGTATCATTAACTCAGAAATATAAGAGAGTGAAGCAAGTTTTTATTAACGTCGGAGCTGGGAGAGGAACGTATGAAGTTAGGGATTGAACCAAAATATATGACAATCTATGTAGCATATACGGCACTAGCTTTGATTCTGGGGGGGTGCGGGGTGTCCACTTTGCCAGCACAGGAACCCCCGACCAATTTTAAAACATTTGCTGATTGGTGTAAGAATCAGACTTCTTTGAGTCCTGAAGTTAAATATACTGTTGAGGTGCTGTTGCAGCGAGCCAAGACTACTGACTGCGATACGGCTAATCAGAACCTTTCAGTTCTTAAAGACCTCAACTTGAGTAACAAGAAAATTAGCGACATCCAACCTTTGCAATCTTTGACTAGCCTGGTTTGGCTCTATCTCAACAACAATCAAATCAGCGACATCCAACCCTTGCAATCCTTGCTTAACCTGGACATGCTCTATCTCAACAACAATCAAATTAGCGACATTAAACCATTACAATCTTTGACTAAACTGACATTTCTTGATCTTGAGAACAATAAAATTAGCGATATTAAATCATTGCAATCTTTGACCAACCTAACTTATCTTAACTTCAACAGCAATCAAATCAGCGATATTAAACCCTTGCAATCTTTGACTAACCTGAATTCGCTCTCCCTTGAGAACAATCCAATCAGCGACTTCAAACCCTTGCAATCCTTGCCTAAGCTTAGAGCGCTTGGATGGTACTACGTCAAGTTGGAAACGGTAAACAGTGGAAAAACATTTGCTGATTGGTGTAAAAATAGGGCTTCGTTGAGTCCTGAAGCTAAACATACTGTTGAGGTGCTGTTGCAGACAGTGCAGACTACTGATTGTGATGCGGCTAATCAGAACCTTTTGAGGAGACCAGTACTCATCCTCAGTAACAAGAAAATCAGCGACATTCAACCCTTGCAATCTTTGATTAACCTGAGAACGCTCTCTCTTAGCAGGAATCAAATCAGCAACATCCAACCTTTGCAATCCTTGCTTAACTTGCAACTGCTCCGTCTCAATGACAATAAAATCAGTGATATCAAACCCTTACAATCTTTGACTAATCTAACTCATCTCTACCTCGACAGTAATAAAATCAGTGATATCAAACCCTTGCAATCCTTGACTAAGCTAAATCAGATATACCTCGAAAACAATAAAATCAGCGATATCAAACCCTTGCAATCTTTGCCTAACCTGCAAGCATACTACCTTAGCTTAAATGAAATCAGCGACCTCAAACCTTTAAAATCTTTACCGACCAAGGTGACTGGACTTTTCCTCGACAATAATAAAATTAGTGACATTAAACCCTTGGAATCTTTGACTAACCTGATTGAGCTTTACCTCAACAATAATAAAATTAGCGACATCAAACCCTTACGATCCTTGCCTCTACTAACAAAGCTTGAGCTCAGCGGAAATCCGATCTCTCCCAAAACTTGCCCTCTTAAGCCAGAGTCTATCTGTAAATGGGAACCACCAGCTTACCAATATCAGAAATTTAAGGGTATGAGATGATGACACTTAAGATAGTTGTAGAGAAACACATGAATTTACAAAAGCGGTATAGTAAACAGCGTGTTGTAGAACTACAAAGGTTGATATAGCGGTTCTTAGAAAGATGAGGTATATATTAAAGCTCAAAAGCCTTGATATACATAGAATCTAACGTACCTCATCTCTCTGAGAAAGGCTATAGTAGTTACTTGTAGTGCGATCACCCTATCATCATGTGGAAATGGATTTTCTAAACTTTCAGTTTTCAATTTTTAATTTCTAATTTTTCCTATGCCTGCTCCCATTGAATTACTCTGGGCCGTTGTCGGTTTGCTCCTTACTATTGGCGGCACTTTTTTAGAAGCCTTCGTCGCCAATCCCGCCTTAATTTGGGAGCATGGACTAGAGCCGCGATCGCTTGGAGTTACCTATCAGATTGGAGCCGTCTTACTGGTGGGTTGTCTGGGAGGTAAAACCGCTGCTGCCCTTTCTCAAATTGCCTATTTAGCGTTAGGCTTAACCTTATTGCCAGTCTTTTCTCAAGGCGGCGGTTTTGGTTATCTCCAAGAGCCAACTTTTGGTTATTTGCTAGGTTTTATCCCTGGTGCATGGCTATGCGGCAGATTTGCCTTTAAAATGCCGCCACGATTAGAATCTCTTGCTTTTAGTTGTTTGTGCGGTTTACTCAGCGTTCATGTGATAGGTTTAAGTTATCTGGTTGCGGCGCACTTCCTGCACTTGACAACTCTAAAAACCTTGCCTCTAATGCCCGCGATTCTGAAATACTCGGTTTATCCTCTGCCCGGTCAGTTAGCATTAGTTTGTGCTGTTACAGTGTTAGCATTTTTTCTAAGATGCGTAATGTTTTATTGATTTGTTAATTGTAAGTGGTTAGTGGTTAGTGGTTAATATTTGACAATTAATTGCAACATTTTCAGCTTAGTCAGTTTTACCAACTAACAACCAACAACTAACAATTAATAACTAACAACCAACAACTAACTATTTCATGCGTTTTAAGAAAAATCCCCTGTTCTGGGTTGCTGCTCCGATTAGCCTAATTTTAGATCACCTGAGTAAGTTTTGGGTAGTGCAAACTTTCGATCTGAAAGTCCCCCCTGAAACACTGCCTTTGTGGCCGGGAGTATTTCATTTTACTTACGTTACTAATACTGGCGCTGCTTTTAGTTTATTTAGCAACGGTGGTGTAAATTGGTTACGCTGGCTTTCTTTAGCAGTGAGTATAGGTTTAATGGTATTAGCTTGGTTTGGGCCGAGGCTAAATCGCTGGGAACAGGTTGGCTACGGGTTGATTTTAGGGGGAGCGCTTGGCAATGGGATCGATCGCTTTATCTCAGGTGCAGTGGTGGATTTTCTGGATTTTCGGCTGATTCGGTTCCCGGTATTCAATTTGGCGGATGTATTTATCAATGCAGGGATTATTTGCTTGCTGATTGCAATTTTCAGAAATTCGCCGCCACCGAGAAACAATTCTCAACAGGAGTCGGAATGAAGCTGGAAGCAAAGAAAGCAGGGATAACTGAGCGAAAACTATTTGATGCGATCGCATTGGGTATAGACTTGTCGAAAAAGAATCTTGGTGTATCCTAAAATCAATTGTCCTCAGTCCTCAGTCCGCTTTTAAGAGTCAGGAGTTAAGGATAGGGTAGAAAAAACTTGGGTTTGAGATTGCTTCGGGCTTGCTTCGTTCCTCAGATTGCTTCGTTCCTCGCAACTGCGCTGCGCTTGACGCGCTGCGCTTGACTCGCAATGACAGAAAATGGTAGAGAGTGCGTAAGTCCTGACTTAGCCTCTCAGGAATGCTCTCCAGCCTTCTTGGAGTTGCGAGTAGAATAAGCGATAGCTGATATGCTCAAAGCTGATAGCTAAATTCATGACACCACCCCAGCCGCCTCGGAAACCTCAAACCATCTTGGGTGCGATTACCCAAGTAGTCCAGACGATCGCCAATGTTAATTTTAAGCAGTTGGCGCTTAAACCCAATGCTAAAGTACCTGAGCTCTGGGTTCAGGATGCGGGCGCACCCGATGCGGAAAAATTTCCGTTGTTAGGCGATCGCTACTTATTGGGCAGATCTTCCAAATCCTGCGATATTGTGATTCGCAATCCCGTAGTCAGTCAGGTTCACCTGTCTCTGTCGCGGGACTCTGTGCGGCGATCGCCCTTCGTACTCCGAGATGAAGACTCTACCAACGGTATCTATCGCGGTAAACGCCGAATTAAAAGCATTTCCCTCCGTCACGGCGATATCTTCACCCTGGGGCCGCCTGAATTAGCCGCCGCCGTGACAATTCAGTATGTAAATCCGCCTGCGTGGTACGTGAAAGCTGTTCGCTACGGTTTTTATGGCTTTACGGGACTAAGTGCGATCGCGGCGACATTGGTAGGTATCGAGTGGACAAAATTCAATGTTAGACCAATGCCAAGGACTGTCACCGGGCCTGTAATCGTCTACGCCCGTGATGGACAAACACCCCTGCGGCCGCCTAATAACAACGCTCACTTGGAATTAAAGCGATTACGAGATTTTTCACCTTATTTGCCAAAAGCAGTAATTGCCTCTGAAGATTCGCGCTATAACTGGCATTTGGGTGTCGATCCGTTAGGGATTTTACGAGCTGTATTGACAAATGTCCGGGGTGGTACGATTCGGGAAGGTGCGAGTACGATCACGCAGCAATTAGCCAGGAGTTTATTTCGAGATTATGTAGGCACTCAAGATTCCGCCGGCCGCAAATTACGGGAAGCGGTAGTGGCGCTGAAGATGGAGACATTTTACAGTAAAGATGAGCTGTTGCAGACTTATTTAAACCGCGTGTTTTTGGGTATTGACCTTTACGGGTTTGAGGATGCGGCTCGATTTTATTTTGGTAAGTCGGCGAAGGATTTAAGCTTGTCAGAGGCGGCGACGCTGGTGGGGATTTTGCCTGCGCCGAATAGTTTTAATCCGATTCAGAATTATCAGTTAGCGGTGGAGTATCGCGATCGCGTGTTGGAAAGGATGCGAGCAATGGGAATGATTTCCCAGGATGAAGCGGATCGGGCGAGGCGATCGCGCATTGAAATTAACCCGAAGGCGCGAGAATTTCTACAAAGTACGATCGCCCCTTATTTCTACAGTTATATTTTTAGCGAATTGGAGTTTTTATTAGGGGAACAGTTAGCCAGAGAAGGCAATTTTATTGTCGAAACAGGTTTAAATCCCACCATCCAAAAAGCTGCTGAAAATTCCCTCCGAGATAGCGTGAATAATTCAGGAGCCGCAGCGGGATTTTCTCAAGGTGCAGTCGTTACTCTTAATTCTAGCACAGGGGAAATTTTAGCTTTAGCTGGCGGCGTAGATTATTTACAAAGTCAATTTAATCGAGCTACGCAAGCCCTAAGACAACCCGGATCGACGTTTAAAATCTTTACTTATACGGCAGCAATTGAACAAGGAATCTCCCCTGGCAAAGTTTATTCTTGTGCGCCCCTAAGTTGGGGAGGACAAACTTTTAATGGTTGCGAACGCAGCGGTGGCAGTACCGATATGTATCGGGGTTTAGCCCAGTCTGAAAATGCGATCGCTTTAAGGGTTGCACAGGATGTAGGTTTAGATAATGTAGTGCAAATGGCTAGGCGTTTAGGTATTAAGTCTAAACTTAATTCTGTACCTGGTTTAGTATTGGGACAAAGCGAAGTAAATGTATTAGAAATGACTGGTGCTTTTGGGGTTTTAGCTAATCGCGGCATCGCCAATCGTCCCCATGCCATTAAGCGAATTATTGATAGTAGCGATTGTAAAGAGCGGGATAATGTTGATAGTTGTCGCGTGATTTATGAATATCAAAACGATCCGGCGCGTAATCAGGAAGTGCTATCGGCTCAAGTCGCCGATACAATGACTGGATTATTGCAAGGTGCGGTGGAAGGAGGGACGGGAAGAAGTGCTTTTTTAGGATTAGGAGAGGCGGGAAAAACTGGAACTACTAATGATAATGTTGATTTATGGTTTATTGGTTATATTCCCAGTCAAGAATTAGTGACGGGAGTTTGGTTAGGTAATGATGATAATACTCCCACTGCTGGAGGTAGCGCTAATGCGGCCCAATTGTGGGGAGATTATATGGAGAAAGTTGTGCGGTAAAATATAGATTGAGACGCGATGGCTAGGCTTATCTAACGCATTGCTAAGCAGAAAAATGTAGCTTGGGTTAAGCACGCTTTGTGACCACCATTACCCAAAACGTAAGTAAGGTGGGCGCTCGCCGCAAAAATCTTGTAACCAGAAAGCTAATATGGTTTCGGCGAGCGCCCACCCTACAAGAAATTTACTATACTCCCGCACGCCGCCGCAAAACCTCTAAAAGAGTATTAAATTGAGCGGGTAAAGGTGCGATCGCTTCTATCAATTCACCCGAAACTGGATGCTCTAACTTTAATCGCCATGCGTGTAGTGCTTGTCCTGTCAAATTTACACCAATATCATGATTTGAACTGTAAACTGGATCGCCAACAATAGGATGCCCTATTTGGGCCGCGTGTACGCGAATTTGATGAGTACGACCAGTTTCTAACTGGAAGTGCATCAATGTATAATTACCCAATCTTTCTTGAATTCGCCAGTGAGTGACCGCAGAACGACCGCCTTTTTCTATAGTGACTACAGCCATTTTTTTGCGGTCTACAGAATGTCGCCCAATCGGTAAATCTATTGTACCATTTTCAGTTTTTAGTGTGCCATAAACAACACCTAAATATTCGCGTCGGGCAGTTTTAGCCTTTAATTGAGCTTGTAAATGTTGGTGAGCAAAATCAGTTTTTGCGACTACAATCGCGCCACTGGTATCTTTATCTAATCTATGCACAATTCCCGGCCGCAAAACTCCCCCAATTTCTGCTAAGGGACAATGAGCCAAAAGCGCATTTACTAAGGTTCCCCCTGGATGTCCGGCGGCGGGATGGACGACTAAACCAGCAGGTTTGTTAATGATAATTAGGGATTCGTCTTCGTAGAGAATATCTAGAGGAATAGCTTCTGGTTTCAAATCTAAGGGTTCAGCGTCAGGAATAGCGATGTGAATGCGATCGCCATTTTTTACATTTTCTTTTTTGGAGGTACAGATGAGATTGTTGACTGTAACATTGCCTTGTAATATCAGATTTTGGATGCGCGATCGCGACAAATCTGGTAACTCATTGGAAAGCCAAAGGTCTAAACGCTGCGTAAGTTTTGATTCTGTAGGCTTTCCAATATCTTCAACTTGGATAAAAATTGAGGATTCACTTTTCATATTCAATCCGATAACAACTAACAATTAACAACCAATAAGCAACAAAATTATTTATTTTCAATCATAACCTGCCAAGTTTCCAAAGTAGTACCTATTATTTGATCGAGATTTGTCAAAGCATTTAGATAGTTAATTCTAGCATTAAGTTCCGCATTTCTAGCATCTATTAAAGCATTCTGAAAAGTCACAATATCAATACTCCGAGAACTACCCACTCCCAATCTTCTTTTATCTTGCTCTATTTCTAATTGCCGCTCGGCTAACTCCCTTGACCTCTGTGCTAGTTCCACTTGTCTCAGATTCAAATTTACATCTCTAATAGCATTTCTTACATCTATTTCTAGCCTTTGATTTCGCTCCTTTAAATCATTTTCAGCTTTCAATAGGTTAACACGACTGCGCTGAAACTCTTGCTCTATTCTCCTATTTCCAAATTCATGAGTCAAAACCAGACCCGCCCTCAAATCAGAGTTGCTGTCTGAAAAATTACTAGCATTATTATTATAACTTGCATTCACGCCCAAATTCCATTTTCGATTATTTTCCGCTACCAATAAACGATATTTAGCGATTTCCCTGTTGAGTTGTGCTTGTAAATAATCAGGACTATTTGACAGAGCTAATTTTATAATATTATTAAAATCCAGAGGTTTTTCTTCCTGGGGAGCAACTTCTACTGCAATAATATTCAGATTGCGATCTAAGTCTAGAATTTGGAGCAGTGCTAATCTTGCTCTCTTCAATTGCTCCTCACTAGCTAATACTGCTACTTCTTGATCTGCTACAGCTTTTTCACTTGTAAAAATTTCAACTTTTGCTAGTCTTCCTGCCTCAATTAAAGCCTGATTAATCTCCAATTGCTGACGGGCAATTTGCAGAGAACTTTGCGAAATTTTAACTTGTTCTTGAGCCTTAATCAGCTCTCGATAGGATAAGATTGCCAAGGTAATTGTATCAATTAGTGTCGATCTTAAAGTTAAAATATTGATTTTTTCACTAAGGCGAGCAATCTCAATAGGTGCTCTATTGACAGCAACTCCTGCTCCTCTTAAAAGAGGTTGATTGAAACTTAGTTGTAAATTTTGGCTCAAGGAGCCATCGCTATTAATGCTAAAACCATTCGCATCTTGCCTTTGTCTTTGAGCCGCCCATGAAAAGCCGATCTCTCCTCCACTAGGAATTTTAACAGAAACCTTTGCTGATAAATCAACTTCGCCAGTAGCAGCACTTTCGCCACTTCTCAAACGAAGTGCTGACACTGATACTTGCGGTGTAAAAATAGGGACAAATTCACCTTCTGCTACGGCTAAATCTTGTTTTTGTGCTATACGTTCTAGATATTGATTTTTGATATCTCTATTGTTTTCTAAACCTAAAAATACAACTTCCGATAGGGTGAGTTCAACCCCTGCTTCATCTTCTATGGATTGCTGTTGAATAGTTGCCTTTGGGCTATTTTCAGGTGTTGGCTCTGCTATTCTTTCTGGACTTGGTATGACTTCAGAAATTACTATTGATTCGGGTTGAATTGGAGGGTTTTGAGTGATAGTAGAAGTTGTTAATATTTGGGAATCTGGACTTGGGGATTGGGCATTAGCAATTGATGACTGTTTGATTGTACTTGTGGGATTTTCGCCTTGAGATTGAGCTATCATTATTCCCTGGTTTACCGTTACCGCTTCTCTCTGATTTTGGGGTTGGATTATTGTCTGATTTGGCGGTATATTTTGGATAGATGAAGTAGATTTTGCAGTGGGAAGTGGCAATATTTTAGGCACGCTCCCAGATTTAGAACTAATATCACTTTTAACTGTTGAACTAGACTTAAAAGCAACAGCAAGTATCGCCAATACCCCACAAGTTACAAGCATAATTAGACTCAAACGAAATATCCAAGGAATCTCGTAGCGAGGAACAGAATCACTATTTTTGAGATGATTTTCGTTGGAATGCTCAGTCATGCTAAATCAAGTGAAGAAAGAAGGAAGAAGGAAGAAGGAAGAAGGGAGGTAAAAAATAGAAGGTATAATGCTTATAAATTGAGCTTTTTGATCGTCTGTATCAGGACTTACGCAAAGAAACCGGGTTTCTTAGAAAAATCAAAGATTCTCAACAAGGTTTCTAGGAAGAAACCCGGTTTCTAGCCTCAACGTGCGTAAGTCCTGTGTATTTTACGTTTAATTAGCTAGATTTAATTGATTATGTAAGTAATTTCATGATGATTTCCACCAGATAGCTACCCTTGACGCAATGCTTTCACAGGATCGAGTTGACTAGCTCGTAGAGCTGGGAGAAATCCAGCTCCCACACCCACTGCTAATGCCGATCCTAAAGCCAAAGCTGCTGTATGGCTATCAAATTTATAAGGTAACTTAAAAACATCAGCAACAACAGTTGTCAACCCATGTACCGTTACAATAGCAGCAATTCCCCCGACTAAGCTAAGAATAACTGCTTCTAAAATAAACTGTAACATTATATCATGTTGAGTAGCCCCGATCGCGCGTCTTAAACCAATTTCCGGGGTGCGTTCCGTTACGGCCGCGATCGTAATATTAGCAATACCAATACCTCCCACCAACAGCGAAATTACCCCCACAGCTAATAGCCCTCGCGAAGAGAGTTCCAGAGTTTCCTGCTGATCCAAAATTTTCTTAACATTGTTACTAACATAAATTTCTGCCTTGGGAAAGCGCTGCTTCAAAACCTTTTTTGCCTGCTTTTCCATCCCTTTAATATCTTTGAGGTTGTAAGGGCGCACCAAAATTTCCTGAATTCTCTGGCTCCCTGTCATAGCCTTGTAAACTGACATCGACACCAACATTTCACCTTTTGGTTCGCCATACGAAGGTTGCTTGCTCTCCATCACGCCAACAATAATGTAAGGTAGGTTGCCAGAATAAATCCGTTTATTTACAGGCTCCCCGTCACCTTTAAAAAGTTTTTCTGCTAGTAATTCATCGATTACCACCACTGGTCGATAGTCAGCAAAATCAGTAGGCGAAAAAAATCGTCCCGCCATTAACTGTCGCCCCGATGTCAGTAAATAGTCCTGAGAAACAGCGTTCATACTTGGTTCTGCTTCTTCAGCCTGAAATACAACTTTGTTGCCATTGAAACCGAACCAATTTGATGTGCTAATTGCTTGAATACCTTTCAGCCGCTGCCGCAAAAATTCCATATCTTCTAACTTCAAACCTCCTTCTTCATCCCAGACGTAGATACTAAGTTGAGGTGCTTCTCGCTCAGCTAATTGCTTGGCAATTACGGCGCGGCTAATACTACCAACTTGAAGCGTTGCACTTACCGCCGCTACACCCATGAAAACTCCAACTGTAGTTAGTACCGATCGCAAAATGTTGCCACTCAGGGAAAGGCAAGTAAGGCGGAGGAGGTCAATAGGTGAAAGACTCATAAGCAATTAAAACTTAATATTTCGTCCCTTAATAAATTAGTTAATTTGCTGATACTATTTAATTTTTATTCGGTATCGTCAGGCTCTGTTTTTTCTTTCTTTTTAGTTGCTTTTTCTTCCTGAATAGGAGTTCCCGGCTCTAAAGCAGCTTCAGGAGGGGGTATTACAATACTCTCGCCTGGTCGTAAACCAGATTTCACTTCTACCTGCGTTAATCCTTCTAAACCTAATATAACTGGTCGTTTTTGGGCTTTGCCTTGACTATCACGAATCCACACAAAAGGCTTGGGTTGCGATCGCACAATCGCCTCCGTATTCAAAACTACCACCTTCAGGCGCTGCTGCAAAACTATCTCCACACTAACTTTACTCCCTGGAATCAAGATGCCCGATGGAGCGTCCAATCTCACCGTTGCCGGCACTGTTGCTGGACCACCTCCATTAGATCCGTCATTGCCCTTGCCCTCACCGCTACCCGCCATCATAAACAAGCTTTCCACCCTTCCTGAAAACTGCTTAGCATTCGGCCCGATAATACTAATACGGGCTAATTGATTCGGTCTGACTTTAGCAGCATTGAGTGTAGAAAGCTGTAGTTTTACCAGTTCTTGTGATGGATCGCCTAATGTCAAAAGTTCGGTTCCCCGCGCTACTCCGTCACCATTTTTAACTTTGATATCAAGTACCTTACCATCAATAGGTGCAGTTACAATATTGTTTTTTAGCTCCTCTTCTTTTTCTCGGTATTCAAGCAGAGAAGTTTGAAAGTTGCGGCTATTTGTACTCACTTCTAACTGAGCTTGTCGCACCTCTGACTCAGCAATCATAACTTTTTCCTGAAGTTCTTGCTCTTTGTCTCTTCGCTGATTTTTCAGACTTTTGAGATCGAGCAGATCGGTGTTAATTTGAAACTGTGCATCTCGTAGGTTGGCTTTAGCAATGCGAATTTGATCTTCTTGCGATCGCACTTCATTTTCAGCGATGTAACCCTTGTCAAGTAATGCTTTCTGATCGATGAGTTTCCGCTCAGCCGCAGCCAAATTTTCCTCAGCTTCAATAACTTTTTTGCGATTATTGGCTAAGGCAAGTTCTTGTTTTTGAATAGCGAGCAATTCGTCATTTCGCACGGATCTATAATATTGAAGTGTTTCTTTAGCTATACTTAGCTTTGTCTGGGCTTCTAAGAGTTTTTGGCGTAAATTTTCTAAAGTGAGTTTTTCTTTCTGAATTGCTAACTCTTGCTTGCCGAGTATTGTTTCTCTTTGGGGATTGCGAAGCGCGATCAAGCTCTGACCAGATGTAACGCTTTGCCCTATTTGTACTAACACTTCATCAACGGTAACGTCAAGAGGTGATTTTAGGGTTTGTTGATTGCCAAATTCAATAGTACCGCTTTCATTAATCGTATCTTCAATATCGCCGAGTTGGACGGGTATCAAGCGCACTCCTACGGGTTCTGGAGGTCGA
Source organism: Kamptonema animale CS-326 (assembly GCF_028330895.1). Lineage (NCBI taxonomy): Bacteria > Bacillati > Cyanobacteriota > Cyanophyceae > Oscillatoriales > Microcoleaceae > Kamptonema > Kamptonema animale. The sequence goes on from NZ_JAQMUA010000105.1 coordinate 18,856, forward strand.
TTTTGATATAAGCCGTAGGCGAATAATCCGCCGCCAATACCTAGAGTCAGAAAACTAGACCACAGTAACCATTTGACTCCAGTTTTGAAGCTATTTTTTTCTTTGTACTTCACTGTCAATTCCCTCCCGCCAACTGTAAATATGTAGACTTACGCGATCGCTACGATTTTCTGTCATTGCCAACCAAGGGAAGCAATCTCAAACCATAATTTTTCCCGATCGCTGCGTAAATCCTGAATACCTGAAATCGAACGCTCTGTTTTGCCTTTCTCCAAAAACTAATATTCTACTTTTGTCGGACGCGGTGCGAAAGTGGGATCGAAGAGTGGCACTATCTAAGTATTCAGGTTTTCAGGAACTACCTGTAACTGTTACTGCGTCTTTAGGGCTGTCTGATTAATACCAATATTAATGGTAGTGTGAATATCAGCAGAAAATCCGATCCAATTTTTGAGAATTAAGCTTTTTGCGGTTTTATCCCAAAAAGGTTATCCTCAAGGATACCCGTGCCCTCAGACTGGGGAGTTTCAAGGTAAATTCACGTTGAAACTAAGTTCAATAGCCTGCTCAAACTAGCCCTCATCAAAGGAGGAACTATTCTTGTCTCGCCGCTACCTGTTTACTTCTGAATCTGTTACCGAAGGCCATCCCGATAAAATCTGCGATCAAATTTCAGATACTATCTTAGATGCCTTATTGACCGAAGACCCTAAAAGCCGCGTTGCTGCCGAAGTTGTCGTCAACACAGGCTTAGTGCTGATTACGGGCGAAATTACGACCAAAGCCCAAGTAAATTACATAGAATTGGCCCGCAAGAAAATCGCTGATATTGGCTATGTCGATGCCGACAATGGTTTTTCGGCTAATAGCTGTTCGGTGCTAGTGGCCCTAGATACCCAATCTCCTGATATTGCCCAGGGTGTGAACACGGCCCAGGAAAGCCGGGAGGAAGCTAGCGAAGAGGAATTAGATGCGATCGGTGCCGGCGACCAAGGTTTGATGTTTGGCTTCGCCTGCAATGAAACGCCGGAACTGATGCCTTTGCCGATTAGTTTAGCGCACCGGATTTGCCGCCAATTGGCTGCGGTGCGGAAAACTGGTCAGTTGTCATACCTGCGGCCGGATGGCAAAAGTCAAGTTACTGTTGCCTATGAAGATGGCAAGCCGGTGGGAATTGATACGATTTTGATTTCTACGCAACATACGGCTGCGATCGCGGACATTGTTGACCCTGCGGCTGTGCAAGCGAAAATTAAGGAAGACCTTTGGGCTATGGTTGTGCAGCCAGTATTTGCAGATATTAGCGTTAAGCCTGATGCTAATACTCGCTTGCTGGTTAACCCTACTGGCAAATTTGTGGTGGGCGGGCCCCAAGGAGATTCTGGACTGACGGGACGCAAAATTATTGTGGATACCTACGGCGGCTATTCCCGTCATGGTGGTGGCGCTTTTTCAGGGAAAGACCCCACCAAGGTAGACCGGAGTGCGGCTTATGCGGCTCGTTATGTGGCGAAGAATATTGTGGCGGCTGGGTTGGCCTCTAAGTGTGAAGTGCAGTTGAGTTATGCGATCGGAGTGGCTCGTCCTGTGAGCATGATGATTGAAACTTTTGGCACTGGTACGGTGGATGACGATCGCTTGTTGGAGGCGGTGAAAAAGCTTTTTGAACTGCGCCCGGCGGGAATTATCCAAGCGTTTAATTTGCAGAAGATCGCTGCTGAACGTGGCGGCCGTTTCTATCAAGATGTGGCAGCTTATGGCCATTTGGGCCGTACCGATTTAGATTTACCTTGGGAGCAAACTGATAAGGCGGTGCTCTTGAAGGAAGCTTTGAGTCAGGTTTCGGCAGTGGTTGGTTAGTGAGATGATTGGGCGGGTATTTCCCGCCCAGCGCGATCGTTGTAACACCGCCCTGTGGGCGGTAACATACCGCCCACAGGGCGGCGTTACGTAAGTTCTCAAAACCATTAATGATATGGAAATGCGGGGTGTTTGGATACCGAATACTGATTGCAAGGTTCTTAATTCTAAGCAACGCATTAGTGAGGCTGTAGATTTTTTAGCAAGAACGGGATTTAATGTAATATTTCCTGTGGTTTGGAGTAAGGGCTTTACGGTTTATCCTTCTGAAATTATGAGGAAGGAATTTGGGGTTGAGATTGACTCGCGCTACAAAGGTCGCGACCCTTTAGCGGAAATGATTGTTGAGGCGAAGCGGGTAGGAATTAAGGTAATTCCTTGGTTTGAATATGGATTTGTAAGTTCTTATAATCTTAATGGCGGCCATTTGTTGGCGAAGAAACCGGAATGGGGGGCGGTCGATCGTAATGGCAATTTGCTTAAGAAGAATAATTTTGAGTGGATGAATGCGTTAGATGGGGAAGTGCAGAATTTTTTGCTGAGTTTAGTGTTGGAAGTGGCTAAGAATTACGAGGTGGATGGGGTTCAAGGTGACGATCGCTTTGCACTTCCCTGTGAGGGTGGGTACGATAGTAAAACTGTTGAGCTTTATCGCCAGATGTCTGATCGCGATCCGCCGCAGAATGCTAAAAATGGGCAATGGTTACAGTGGCGTGCGGATATTATCACTGATTTTTTGGCTCGTCTCTACCGGGAAGTGAAAGCGATTAATCCAAATTTGTTGGTATCGATGTCGCCTAGCCCCTATGATTGGGGTTTGATTGAATATTTACAAGATAGTAAAGCTTGGGTTGAGAGAAAGTTGGTGGATATGATTCACCCGCAATTATATCGGCGCGATTTTAAGAGTTATAAGCAACTGGTGGATAAATTAGTGTTGCAGTTTACGGCTGAGCAATTGGAGTGTTTTTCTCCGGGGATTTTGTTGGTGAATAGGGGTACGTCTTACCGGATGAGTCCTGAGCATTTGTTGCAGGCGATCGCTTACAACCGTGCTTGTGGAATTAAAGGTGAGGCGTTCTTTTTTTACCAAGGTTTGCGAGATAATAATGATGAATTGGCTGAGGTATTGCGAAATGGGCCTTATGCAATGACGTGAGGATGTAGTCGATGTGAAATGTTTGTCTTTGCGAGGTAAGAAGCAATCTCTAGTCCAGCAGTTATCGCGGTGTAATAGGCAGAATTCTGACTCTAGAGCGCGTTTCATCTACAGAAATTAGTGCCCCCGACTCAATTTGTGACTCGAATTGATGCAACACTTCGACAATTAAACTCTCTAAATTAGCAGGCAGTACATCTTGAATACGCACTTGAATTACACTGGGAGCATCAGCTTGGGTGGCGGCTAGCAGTGCGCCAAAATCTAAGTCGTGAGTGAAAACTGCATAGCCATTCACCCGCGCCCAGTTCATAATAACGCGATCTGTGGCACGAGGATCGCCAACTGTAGACCAATGAAGAGACTCTATTCCATATTTACCAAATACGAGAGTCCATTCAGGTGACAGGTTCATGTCAATCAAAATTTTCACGCTATTTTGATAGGAATTTCCACTTCTTCAACTCGCCACGCTGCATAGGCAAGCGCTTCGTATATATCTGCTTCTTCTAGGTAGGGATAAGCTTGCAAAATGCCGGAAGGTGAGTGTCCCGATGCCATCAATCCGACTATCGTACCAACAGTGACTCGTAAACCGCGAATGCAGGGTTTTCCGCCCATTACTTCTGGGTTAAGGGTAATTCTAGTCAGTTGTTTCATGGTTTTCAACTACTTGGTTTTAACTATTGTATAGCTAGGGGCTAGGGCGTGTTTTCAAACTATAACCACAACAGAATGCAGGCGATCGTAATCATGGCTGTATAATTTGCTGCCAGCTTCTCATATCGAGTTGCGATACGGCGAAATTGTTTGAGTCGGTTGATAGCACGTTCAATAATGTTACGTTGACGATAGATTTCACGGCTAAAAGGGCCTCGACGGGGTTCATTTGAGAGTCGTGGGATGGTAAAACGGATACCACGACGACGTAGATAACTACGGAGGCGACGACCTGTATAACCTTTGTCCCCTACCACTCTTGAAGGACGTAGACGCGGACGACCTGCACCCGAACGCTTGACGGCTCCTTGTTCCATCAATTGTTCTAAAAATATTGACTTCATAAGTTGACCAGGACTCAGAAGAAAAGTTATCGGTTTGCCTTTACCCTCACAACGGATGTGTATTTTGGTACTAAAACCACCTCTGGAACGACCTAGTTTCTCCTCGGCTGAGCCCCCTTTTTTCCACCAGCGGCGTGTTGGTGGGCACGAATTACGGTGCCATCGACGTAATGAACCTCCCAATCTAAGTTTCCTTGTCGATCTGCCGAGGCTTGCAAACGTTCTAAGACTTGCTGCCAAATACCGGCTTTTTGCCACCGATAAAACCGTGTTGCCACGCTTTGCCACTTTCCATAACGTTCTGGCAGGTCTCGCCAGGGGGCTCCTGTTCTGAGTATCCAGAGAATGCCGTTCACCACTTGTCGGTGGTCGCGATTGGGTTTTCCTGTTCGGGGTTTAAGTGGGGGAAGTAGCGGTTTTAACATCTCCCACTGTTCGGTACTTAAGTCTCCTGGGTTCATGAGCGTTAATTGTTTGCGATCGCCTATTTTCCATAATATAACGAGTTTGAAAACACGCCCTAGGGGCTAGGGGCTAGGGGAAGAAGGGAAATTGAGGCCATCGGATGCAAGTTGAGGGAAGAAGCGCGATCGCGCTTTGCATCTGTCCTCCCAACTGTGGATGACAGATGACAAAGATTAAGCGATCGCCATTAATAACTAATTTGCAAAGTCACCGACGCTTCCACCTGCTGTTCCCCTCCGACTACGGGAGTCGAAGCATCCTTATCGTTGCGTGCGGCCGCAAAACGAGGCTGAAATATTGGTGGTGGGGGACTCGCACCATTCACCTGAACGCTGACAACCTCACCTCGCTTGAGGTTCAGCGCCCCTAAAACCGCATCCGCTTGAATTTGAGCATCTTGAGTTGCTTCCCGTAGCGCTTGCTGCTGGGCCGATGCGATCGCGCTTTCCGCCGCTACAAAACTCACCCCATCAATCCGCGTCGCCCCCGCCTTCACCGCATCATCCAACAAAGTCCCCGCAGATTCAGTATTGATGCGAAAACTAACAGTATTAGTAGCAACATATCCGATCAACTTTTGCTGATTATTCTCATAGTTGTACATAGGACTGAGCGTAATCCCAGTAGTTTCCAATTTGTCTACATTACGCGATCGCAACAGCGACACCACCGCCGCCGATCGCTTCGCCGCTTCCTGCTGCACCTGCGCCGCCGTTTGTCCCTGCACCTCAACTCCCAAACGCACTTGAGTTAAAGTAGTAGGAATTGCTTCCATACCCCTACCAGTCACCGTTAGCGTTCTCAGGCGTTGCTCCTGCGCCATTGCGGGGTCTAAACCAGTAAAACTGATCAAACTCAGAGTTAAACATAAAGCTGTCAACAGACTCCGGGGTTTAATTTGGTAGGTGGATGCGCTAATTCGATTCATAAATCTTATTTTCCTCACATAGAACAGATGGCATACTCTTACTGTGCCATCGCAATTCGCAGAGATCCGGTTGGTTACACTTTTCGCAACTTATAGCAACCGCCAAGGTGACTCTTGACCTTCTTAATTGCTCAAACCATTGTTTTGATTGGATTTCCCTTCAGGTCTTCAAGATTGCTAAATCTTAGACCATAGCTGCCCTTCTAGATAATAAAAGCTTTCTGCGCTTCTGGCTTCCACCTCTGCCTTCTGCGATCGCCCAGGCTCTCCCTGAGTCTATCTCTACAACAGACCCATTTTGGGAAAAAAGTATTTTTCATAAAGGAGGAGTGTTTTTTTGCCTACACTGTCTTATATTAATAAAAATCAGGATTTACCCACTCACTACCATTTTCTGTGATTAGGAATCAAGCATCGCGCAGTCGCAAGGGTAGGAAGCCAGCCCAAAGCAATGCCAAATTTTGATTATTCGTGAGTAATGCTTAAGTCCTGTAAATTTGACTTCTAGCTCAGAGGTGATTGAATGACTTGGTTTTTTGTTACTCCTTTGGTAATTGCTCTCGCAGTGACTTTTATCTTTAAGAATTGCGCTAACGAAGCAGCCTATCTTGCCGGAACAATTGTCACGATCAGCTTAATTATAAGTTTGTTTTTAGCTCCTTGGCAAATCAAGGCATTGCTTTTAATCTTTGTAATTTTAGCTAGTAGAAGGCTATTGGAGTCAATTCATCCTGTTGATGATGAAGAGAAGAAAATTCTCACTTATCGCGGTGCTAACTATGAAGCTCTCCCTCCCCCAGTTGAAGTCTGCGATGGAGAGATCGCAGGCAAATATCGCGGTCAAATTTGGAGAACTCCGAAGCTAAAAAATACTACTGTGGTGACAGCAGGGATGAAATATCGAGGTGTGCCAGTTAAATCAGAACAAGCCATCGTACCTGCGATGGAAAAAGATATGAATCTTGAATGATTAATTTTGACAACTTAGCAAGTGCGATTACTGATAGGATTATTGTACCGCTCGGAATGTGGCTGGTACTCAAGATAATTCCCCAGCAGATTTTAGCAGAGTGTTGAGAAAAAGCATCCCCAGAGATAGCTCAGAGTCAGCCTAAAAATTGGGTAGCTGGGGGTGTAATTGTCCCTCTTGGGTTCCTATTAGGAATTCTGGCAGCGATTTTGGTTGGAGGCTGGCTTAAGCAAAAACTATCTGTTAAATGATAAAATAGTTAAAAGTTGCAAAAATAGTGGTACAAAACTATGTCAGAAGTCAGCCATGCACCAACAGAACAGATAGCAAAACATCCTCTCGAAAATGTGTTTGAGAAATTAAAATATCTAGTGGAAAGTATGGAATTAGAACTTGAAGTTGCACCACACGACTACAAGGCGCATCAAGATTTATTGCGAAGAACTATTAAAGCTGCTGAGAGCGGTCTTCAGATACCTGATGAAGCTTGGCCTGATAGTGAAAAAAATATTTCCAGGGAACCAAAAGAGCTAACTAAGGAAGAATTAGAATTTTTGGAGAGTTCTGATACCTGGATAACCGAGATGGAAATCGGGCAAGAAATTGATGTAGATGCTATTAACCGCTGTTTAAAAAAATATGGCTTCACGCAGCAAGTATCTTTTGAAGAGTCACCAGAAGTTTAGGAGTGAGGATTTACCCGCTTTACCAGATGAACTTAGAGCGCTCTACGAGGAGTTTTATAAAGTTATCTTGAGTGAAGATCCTTATAATTGCAAGGGGTTTCCTAACCACGCATTAAAAGGGCGACTGGATGACTACCGCACTTTGGAGATAGACTGGAATGGTGTTTCCTATCGGTTGGTTTATCGGATATATGAATCCCCAACTCCTAAACGAGTGTTTATTATTAGTTTTGAGGAACACGATCCTGCTTATGACAAGGCTAAAGAGCGCACTGGTAGAGCTAGGTAAAAAGGGGAAAACGGCGCGATTAGTGAGCAATTAACAGCTATCTATCAGGGCAGGGAGTGTACAATTTGTGCAGAAAATGGTAGCCTAGTCTATAGAGATTATTTCTGTCTCTTGCAACAACGCCCTGGGGCCCGCACTCACATCGCCATGACACCAACTACTGATTTTCTCAGCCAACTCAACCCCTCACAGCGCCAATCCGTCGAGCATTTTTGCGGCCCATTATTAGTAGTAGCAGGCGCAGGTTCGGGCAAAACGCGAGCTCTAACCTATCGAGTTGCTAATTTAATTCGCACCCATCGAGTCGATCCTGATAATATCCTCGCCGTAACTTTTACGAACAAAGCGGCGCGGGAAATGAAAGAGAGAATAGAGAAATTGTTTGCAACTGGGCAAGCTGAGGCGAAATATGGTAAACCATTAGAAGCATTAGCACCTGATGAACAGGCAAGACTGCGATCGCGCGTTTATAAAACTTATATTAAACCTCTGTGGGTAGGTACATTTCACAGTCTTTGTGCTCGGATTCTCCGCTACGACATCGAGAAATTTCAAGATGAAAAAGGTCGTCGCTGGCGAAAAAATTTCTCCATCATTGATGAATCAGATGCTCAAAGTCTGGTGAAAGATATCGTCACCAGACAGCTAAATCTGGACGACAAAAAATTTGAACCCCGTAATGTTCGCTACGCAATTAGCAATGCTAAAAACCAAGGCTTATCTCCCAGAGAAGTCGAATTAGAACAACCTAATTATCGGGGAAAAGTAATCGCTGATGCCTACAATCTTTATCAAGATGCTCTCGCTGCTAACAACGGACTAGACTTCGATGATTTAATTCGCGTACCCGTACAATTGTTCAGTCAAAACGAGTCAGTATTGGGTTACTGGCATCAAAAATTTAGCCACATTTTAGTAGATGAATACCAAGATACCAACCGCGTCCAGTATGACTTAATTCGCTTGTTAGCCACAAATAATGAAGATCCAAAAACCTTTGCAAACTGGGAAAGACGCTCAATTTTTGTAGTTGGTGATGTAGATCAAGCAATTTATTCTTTCCGCATGGCAGACTTCAAAATTCTGCTCGATTTTCAGAAAGACTTTGGCGACGGCTTGGCAGACGATGATACCCGGACAATGGTAAAATTAGAGGAGAATTATCGCTCCAGAGACAACATTTTACACGCCGCTAACGCCCTTATTGAAAACAACACCGAACGCATCGATAAAGTATTGCGCCCAACTCGCGGCGAGGGAGAACCAATTTGTGTAGAGCGTGCGGATGATGAAATTCAAGAGGCCGAATTTGTCACCAATGAAATTACAGGAATGGTGCGGAAAAACCCCGAATTAAAATGGGGCGATTTTGCTATATTATACCGCACAAATGCCCAATCGCGCAACTTTGAAGAGTGTCTAGTGCGGTGGAGTATACCTTACAATTTAGTTGGCGGCTTGAAGTTTTATGACCGCAAAGAAGTTAAAGATGTGTTAGCCTATTTAAGATTAATTGTTAATCCTGCCGATACTGTCAGCCTGTTACGAATTATCAACACACCTCGGCGTGGTATTGGCAAAGCTACCACAGATAGGTTAGTACAAGCTGCTCAGCAATTGAATATTCCGCTGTGGGATATTCTAGTTGATGAAGAATCTGTTAACACTTTAGCAGGGCGGACTGCTAAGCCGATTATTGAATTTATGCGGACGATCCGAAAGTGGCAAGAGGAAGTGGCAAATACCTCTGCTTCTGAGGTTGTCCAAGGTATTTTAGAAGAATCTGGTTACATTGATGAGTTAAAAAAACAAGGCACTGATGAAGCCGAAGATCGCATAGAAAACATCAAAGAACTATACAATGCAGTACAGCAATTTCAAGAAGAAAATGCCGAAGAAGCTAAGCTAGAAAATTTCTTAGCAAGTGCTGCTTTGAGTTCGGATATGGATAGCATGAAAGACGAAGAATCGCGGGTTTCTTTGATGACTCTCCACGCTGCAAAAGGGTTAGAATTTCCAGTAGTGTTTTTGGTGGGAATGGAACAGGGATTGTTGCCTCATTTTCGCAGTTTAGACGATCCTATTGCTTTGGAGGAGGAACGCCGACTTTGTTATGTTGGGATTACTCGGGCTCAGGAAAGATTGTTTATTACTTATACCATAGAGCGCCGCACTTGGGGGAATAAGCAGTTAGCTATTCCTTCGATATTTTTAGGAGAATTACCGAGAGAGTTTTTGACCGGAAATACCGTTAAGAAAAAGACAGCTAAAACACCTATTTCGCAAGCGCCATCTAATAATTTGAAAGGCAAAACTGGGAATACAAAATTAATGGATTGGAAGGTAGGAGATCGCGTTGTTCATTCCTCTTTTGGACTGGGACAAGTCACCTATATTTTAGGAACTGGCGATAAATTTACTTTGGCGATTAGGTTTTCTGGTTCTGGTCAAAAAATCCTCGATCCGAGAACTGCACCGTTGCAAAAAGTGAACTGACATTATTAATAGTCAATAAGATGAGGTCTGTTATTCTCCTTATCCATCGCCAATAATGCCGTTCCATAGGCCGCCGCTGTGTGAATTGGTGTAATTATAGGTACTTTTAGCAGCCGCGAACGAATAGCAGTCCAAATAGGATTTTTCGCACCGCCGCCAGCAGTATAAACCTGTGTTAAAGGAGTTGCACCTAACTCTTGCAATAATTGATAACCTCGCGCTTCAATCCGCGCCATGCTTTCCAGCAAACCGTGTAAAAATTCTACTGGGTCATCGGGGCGAGGTTCTAGTTTTGGTGGTAAATTAGGGTCGTTAATTGGAAAGCGATCGCCAGGTTTTAATAATGGATAATAATCAAGTAAACTCTCTTGACTAGGAGCGATTTTTTTGCTAAATTTATCTAATTCAGCATCAGTAAAAAAGTGCCGCAACACAGCACCACCTGTATTAGAAGCGCCTCCAACTAGCCATAAATCACCTAATTTGTGACTGTAAATTCCATACTTGGCATCATCAACGCGGGTGCGGCTTAATAATTTCAACACTAGGGTAGAACCCAAGGATGTACTAGCTTCGCCGATGGTTTTCGCGCCGCTAGCTAAAAATGCTGCAATACTGTCAGTTGTGCCTGCACGCACTATACAATCGCTGGGGAAAGAAAAGCGATCGCGCATTTCTGCTGTGATCTCTCCTACGATCGTACCTGGCGCGACAACTTCCGGTAACTGAATTGCGATCTGGGGAATAGTAGCGATCGCATCTGTCAACCATTCCGGGTAACATAGATTAGCCACGTCATAACCCAATTTCAAAGCATTATGATAATCGCTGACACCGATTTTCCCGTGTAGTAAAAAACTCAGCCAGTCAGCTTGATGCAGGAAATAAAGCCTCTGAGAGACAGATAACTTATTTGTTAAATCTCTTGTTAACCACAGGAGTTTTGCCAGACTAGAGGTAGCGCTTAATACTGTGGGGTTGGGAGGCGCGTAGGGGTAGTCAGCAGCAACCATCGCACTTAGCTTATCCATCACCGCTACCCCTCGCGCATCATTGTAGAGCATGGGGGCAGCCACAGGCTTACCGTCAGCGTCGCATAGCATTACAGTTGAAGATGTACCATCAATCGCGATCGCTCTTACTTCACGGCGGATTTCTAGGGGAATTTGCGCGATCAGAGAAACTAGCGCACTCTGCCATATAGAGGATAATTCAAATTGCGGAGTTTTTTGTAGATTTGAGGGAGGCTCCGCAGCTACGCCAGCCGCAGGCATCGCGTTTTGAGAACCGTCAAAAGGATAACAAACCTCTGCATAGATTTTACCGCCAGCATCAATTGCTATAGCCCGCGCCCCGGAAGTACCGAAATCTAGCCCAAGGTAAAAGTTCATTCTTCCTCCTGACCAATTCAATTACCGAAGAAGGGACTAGGGGCTAGAGGCTAGGGACTAGGGAAAGAGGGGGAGAGGGGAAGATAGGGAAGATAGGGGAGATGGTTAATAAGCCATTAACCATTAGCCATTAACCATTAGCCATTAGCCATTAGCCATTAGCCATTAAAATACAATCGTCCAACCCTCACGCTCTGATTGCTGCTGAGTATAGGAGACTCCGTGAACCTTCAAGCCTTGGTTATTCAACAACGTAATAATACCACCCTTACTACTAAGCTGTACATTAGCTGGCAACGTCACCACAAAAGTTGCACCCGCAGCCACAGTACCAGAGAGAGTAAACTTATTCTTAAACTTATCTGCGATCGCCCATCCCTTCAAGTCAATCCCCTGCGAACAAGTATTAAGTAAAGTCACTGTTTCCTTGCCAGCATCAGTACCAATCGGATTTACCAAAGCCGCCACAATGCGAATAACATCATCATGTTCTTCCACCTTAGCCATCTGCTGCGGTTTCTCCAAAAACCCGCCTGAAATCGGTGCAGCGATAGTCTCAATTTGGTGTCCAGTTGTATCATCAGTGTGCCAAGTTTGCGACTGAAACTTTAGAAAAATAGCCACCCAGCGATTATCCGACGGGAAATGTATCAACATTCCCCCATCTTGCCACACGCCATCATCAGAGCTAAATTTACCAACATTACCCTGATTCATGTGGATATCGTGAATCCCATTACCAGGCAAAAAGCCAAAGATTTTATCCTTAATAGTTTCGGGGCCCCATTTTTCACCAAAAGCATAAATCAGAGCATTTTCATCGGCCATCGCTCTTTCTACATACTTGTCAATTTTTTCATTTAAATCATTGTCAACGCCCGGTATATCAAAGGGCAGGGGAATCATGTTTTTGCGATCGAATAAATTGCCTCGAATAAAATCCAAAGCCAAACCCCCAGGCTTTCTTTCCACAGCATTGAATCCCCAAGGCAAATCTAACAAACCAGTTAATAGGGGGTGAGAGAAATTTTCATCTACTAAATACTCAAGTTCCGATGGTTCTAGTTTGGATTGAACATTAATAGCAATGCGGTAGTCCGTATCCTTTGAAACTAGATGGATGTGATAATGAGCATTAGACATTTTAGCTAAACGGCTGCCTACAGGCCGACCTTTTAAAACACCATAATTTTTTAGCGGCATGAGTTTCTCCTTAAGTAAGAATAGAGCTGACTAATTAATTGATAACCCTGCATTATTAGCGGTAAATTTACCAGCCAGATGCGGCGTTATATTATTAGTATATAAGTCTAGTCAACAAGAAAGCAGATAATTTAATCTGGTAGAAAAAAGCTCTTAAAATTATTACTCAGTTCTACTACAATCCGAAAGTAAATCAGCTTTTCAGGATAGAATTTAGACCCATTCTCACCTCTTCCCGCTTCCTCTGTGCGCTCTCCTGCACTCCGGGCCACCGAGCCCCCATGCTCCCGCTCCGCACCTAACTGTTACAGTTCCTTACGATTTGAACAGACAAGGAACCTCTGAGTGATACTATGCCGTAAAAATCTTCAGAAATATCTATGGCAGAACAACTCACTGGACAACCCCCCATTTTCGGCGGCAGCACCGGCGGCTTGCTGACCAAGGCGCTAGTCGAAGAAAAGTACGCTATTACTTGGAGTAGCCCCAAGGAGCAAGTGTTTGAGATGCCTACTGGCGGCGCGGCCATTATGCGTCAAGGCGACAATCTGCTGTATTTACCTCGTAAAGAGCAGTGCATTGCTTTAGGCGGTCAACAACTGCGGGCCAAGTTCAAAATCACGAATTACAAGATTTACCGCATTTTTCCCGACGGTTCGACGGAGTACCTGCATCCCAAGGATGGCGTTTTCCCTGAGAAGGTGAATGAAGGCCGCCCTTATGTAGGCAAGGTTGACCGTAATATCGGCAGTAATCCCGATCCGATTACTGTGAAATTTACCGGTAAGAAGACCTATGAGGTCTAAAATGGACACCATAGGCAATTTCTTTGGGATTTTTCCCAGTTGTTAAGGGATTGCTCAAAATTCAGCCCTAGCGGGTTCATCCTGCCGGGGCTGAAATAAATAGAGCTAAAAAAGACTTGACATTAAGGAAAAAGCTGTGCTAAGTTTATAAATGGTGCGGACGCATAGCTCAGTTGGTTAGAGCACTACGTTGACATCGTAGGGGTCACAGGTTCGAGTCCTGTTGTGTCCATTGAAAAAACCAGAGTTAACAAATCAGGTTTTGCCCCGCAGTTGTCGATTGTCAAATTATTTGTCCACGTTGACAGATTGTTGTCCGTGTTGACAAATTAATGTCATTATCTTCTGAGGATACAACAGGACTCACTTTCGACCCCACCTTCGCAATTTTAATCAGAAGTAACTTATCAGCGTGACATAAAGTCGAGCGGCAAACACATTTTTATACTCTAGTTGTTGTTTGGATTTCAAGTTGCGTTATGATATTCTGCACTTCAGCATAGACTTGAGCCGTTTGTGTTGTGTCTTCGAGGCGTACAACGACTGCGTAAGGTACAGGTTGATTGTCCCATTTTTTATAAGCAGCTATAGCTAATGTGTAGCAATTTTGGCTGTATTCTAACTTATGTTGTTTCCACTCGCAGACCCCATGTTGAACCGTTCCTCTAGAACGCAGGTTAATACCTGGGAAAAAATCTAACTCTTTCTGTTTCTTTGCTGTTTCTTCATCATCTTCATCTCCTTCGATAGACATAGATTGAATAATATCTTCCTTGTCCACATCTCCTCGAAACATTCGCCATTTTAACGTTGTTCCTAAATAAGTTTCTAGTCCCCATCTCTGAACTTTAGGTGCGTGAACTACTGTTACAGTTAACCGTTTTATTCCCGTTTGTGCGTGTGCTAAACACTCAGGAACAGGAATATCAAAATAATCAACTGTATTCGGTTCAATCTCACCTTGAAACAATAGAATTGCTGTATAAGGATCACACTCTGTTGCTCTGATATCATCTGGTATTCCGTAACCAACAATATTTAACCAATGCTTAGGCTGAACCTCATCCATCGCTTGTTTAAAATTATCAAAATTTCCATAATAGGGTGGATAAATAGCAGAATTAACAGTCAATGCTTTCAGTAAAGATGCAGAAATATTATCAAAACCAAAAGACTGCATATCATAGAGAATACGCGCCATTTTGTGAGCAACGCGGGGAGCAGCAAAGCTCGTTCCCGAATGATGAGCAATTGCAGGTGTAAGTTGATGACTTGCCATCATTACATTCATTCCTGGATTTTCTCGAACTGAGCCATTTTCCTCGATTAAATAATTACCACCATATTCGACCA
>NZ_JAQMUA010000106.1:0-4194 GCF_028330895.1 Kamptonema animale CS-326
ATCTCCCCCATCTTCCCCATCTCCCCTACTCCCCTGCTCCAAAATTATGCTATCCAATTTAGCTGAGAATAACCATGATGGTCAAAAAATCAATAAAATGAAACGCAAGACTTGGAAACGGTTTGGAATTTTTGCCCTTTTGGGGCTGTTGGTAGCGATCGCATTTGGCTGTGCTACTGGTACTCCTAATGCTGAGAACAAGAATCGGCAAGAAGTTGAGTTCTGGACGATGCAGCTCCAACCTCAGTTTACTGATTATTTTAATCAACTGATCGCTAAGTTTGAGTCAGAAAATCCGGGGGTGAAGGTGCGATGGGTGGATGTGCCTTGGTCGGCGATGGAAAGTAAAATTTTAGCAGCAGTTTCGGCAAAAACTGCACCGGATGTGGTAAATCTTAATCCCGATTTTGCTTCGTTGTTGGCAGGACGCAATGCTTGGCTGGATTTGGATGCTAAGGTTCCTGATGCTGTGCGATCGCAATACCTCCCTAATATCTGGAAAGCTAGCATTCTCAACGGTAAAAGTTTTGGCATTCCTTGGTATCTAACAACGCAGGTCATGATTTATAATTCGGAACTCCTAAAGAAGGCGGGAGTGAGTAAACCTCCGACTACTTATGCTGAGTTGGCTGACGTTGCGAAGCAAGTTAAGGAAAAAACGGGCAAGTATGCTTTTTTTGTAACCTTTGTCCCAGAAGATTCGGCTGAGGTTTTGCAGTCTTTTGTGCAGATGGGAGTCCGTTTGGTTGATGACCAAGGAAAGGCGGCGTTTAATACTCCTGAAGGTAAAGCGGTTTTCCAGTATTGGGTTGATTTGTACAAGGGTGGGTTGTTGCCAAAGGAAGCATTAATTCAAGGCCACCGTCGAGGGATTGAACTTTATCAGGCGGGGGAGACGGCTTTGTTGGGTACGGGGCCGCAATTTTTGTCTGCGATCGCGCAGAATGCTCCGACTATAGCGCAGGTTTCGACCGCAGCTCCGCAAATTACGGGGAAAACGGGTAAGAAAAGTGTGGCGGTGATGAATTTGGTGATTCCCCGTAATACGGATGTACCCGATTTGGCTGTGAAGTTTGCCCTTTATGTAACTAACAACCAAAATCAGCTTACTTTTGCCAAGGCCGCGAATGTTTTGCCGTCAACAGTTGCGGCTTTACAGGATGGTTATTTTCAGAGTGTGGCGGCGGATGCTAAGTCGGCGGATTTGGCGAGGATGGTGAGTGCGAGTCAGATGAAGGATGCGGAGATTCTGATTCCGGCGATGCAGGATATTAAGAAGTTGCAAAAGGCGATTTATGAAAATTTGCAGGCGGCGATGTTGGATCAGAAGTCCGTTGATGCGGCTGTAACTGATGCGGCTAATGCCTGGAATCAAAGGTAGGTAAGGGTTGGGGGGGTGAGTAAAGATTTTTGCTTTACCCCCTCTCAGAAATTCTCAGAAGGCTCTTGACAGTTCACTCTCAAAATGAGAGAATTAAAAATGTAGTCGATTCGGGTATATATGGATGACAAAAACTACAAACAACTTCAACAAAGATGAATTTAATTTCAATTCGCAAGCTGCGTACCGATGCTGGCCAGTATCCTGATGTCAAAAACCAAATTGATAGCTGGTATGCAACGGTCAAGAAAGAAAAATGGCAGAGTTTGGAGGATGTTCGCAAGATATACCGAGATGCTGAAGCAGTAGGAAACTTCACCGTTTTTAATATCAAAGGTAATGATTATCGCCTGATTGTTGGGATTAACTACGCAAAGCAAACTGTTTATTACAAATATTTCCTTACTCACGCTGAATACGACAAAAATAAATGGAAAAATGACGATTACTTTTGACCGAGTTACTTATAGCAAACTACTGTCAGAAATTGCTCCCCAGGCGATCGATACTGAAGAGGAATACGATCGCCTCCTGAAAGTAGCAGAGCGGCTAACTTTTGCGAAAAACACCACTCCAGAGGAGACGGCTTTACATAAATTGTTAGTAACACTGATTGAAGCCTATGAGACAGAACACTATCCGATGGACAAAAGTTTGCCTCACGAGATTTTGCAACATATTATGGAATCTAGTGGCCTTCGTCAGGCAGATTTAGTAGCAATTATGAAGTCTTCGAGTGGTGTTGTGTCTGAAGTTGTGAATGGTAAACGAGCGATTAGCAAAGCACAGGCTAAAGCGCTTGGTGATTACTTTAAGGTATCACCTAGTTTGTTTATCTAGGGATAATTTTTGACCCAATTTAATTGGGGTTAGCCTGTAACTTGAGGCGATCGCTCTTTCTACCATATTATAACCCACATTCCGCAGATGTGGGTCGGATTTTTTTTATCTGTTGTGAAAACTTGGAAGCGAAACGCTTTTGGGCTGGAATTATGCAGTTTTAGCATTACAGAAGCTTGTTAAATTTACCTAAACTAAGTAAGTTGAAATAATTGATTTTTTCTCATATATTCATATTGCTATTTTATCGTGATCGCTCATATTTTGAAGCCAGAAAACTTATGCCAAGAGCAAATTGTCTTGACTAATTAATGAAAATTATTCACAAATATCTACACCTCGATCTCAATCGTTATTCACTTGAAAATATTAAATAGTATTGACAGCAATACTCTCCTAAATGCCGCAAGATATCTTGGTGCTCTTCGGTTAAATTGCTGACCTGATTCGAGCCATTTATCGTCACTAAATGCACCGCCTGAAACATCTGAAATATCCAGCGCATTGTTGGCTTATTGGTCATTTTTTACCTGATTCTTCACTTGCTCATTGGTAGCTTCTAATCGTTGTCTCAATACTATTTTTTTAATATCTGCTTGTTTTATGATTTCACTTTCTATTACTAGCCATCTTTGCTTGATGTTGGCATACTTACTGGTTCTAGTTGCTATTCTATAGCCTTTTATTTGAGAGTCTTCCCAGTCACTATCTTCAATGTTGCAGATTTTATTTTGAGCTGATTTGATGCTTAATGGCACTCTGGTTATCCATTTCATTTCTGCCATTGCTGACAAATTTTCCGCTGTGTATAAGGCACTATCTGCTACACAGATTCCGTCAAATGTCCACTGATTTTTAAACCCTTTCAATCTTGACACAAAGACACTTTTATCGTCGGCGTTTCCGTCATATATTTTTAGATATAATGGTACGTCTCCATCTCCACTTACGATTGTATCAATGATAAATTGTTTGAGGTTTTGGCAATTCTGAATTTCTTTGAAATTAAATCTGCTTGAATATCTGCGGAATGTGGGTTGTTTGGGAATATTTAAGCCAGATTTGGTATAACTCCTGTCAAAGATGGTGATTGAACAGGCGGGTAGAAACTCCCCTTAAGCTTGAGTTAGCCAAGTAGTATCTAAATAGTCAATCCGAGCTAAGGGGCTCAGGGCAGCTAAAACTTGATTGCCATAGCTACGATGGAGTACGCGACTATCAAAAAGAGCAACTACCCCCTGACGTTCCCTCACAGGTGCGATCGCCCTCTGCAACTCATTAAGAGCCTCTGGTAATAGGTATTGGCGAAACCAATCTTTCCGCTGTTCTTTGTAGTAAGCTACTCGCGCCGCTACTAGGGGATTTTCCAGGGAAGGTAAAGGCAAAGTTGCGATCGCCAGCATATAGGGAACAGGCAATTTCCCCTGATTCTCCCGCCAAAATTCCCACCCAGTCACCAAAATCCCGTTCTCATCCAAATCCGTTTTTTCTACCTGAACCCTAGAACCAAACTCAGAAGCAAAAATCGCACCCACCTGAGCCTTAAGGGGTACATCTCCAATCAGCAATACCGCTAACCCCGGAACCGACGCGCTCATGCACAGCATTGTGCGGATTTCCTGAATCACAGCACCCTGAAATTGCGGTGTATTGGGCATGGGTAGCCGATCGGGAACGTAAAGTTGAATTAGTTCGCTATGGCGATCGGGTGAAAATTTGACGCAGGTAATGTCTGGAAGTCCTACTGCTTGCCGATAAATCAGAGCTTTTGGGTCTAAATCCAAGGCCCCGCCAACTAAAACTACGGGTTGCTTTAACCAGATGTTGCTCAATGCCCCAGCAACGTCAACGGGAGTGCAATATAGAGAAAATGAGCCTTGCGATCGCGAAATTTCCGCCCATCTAAGTTGATTATCACTTTGCCACCCCTGCCAGAAATTGCTCCAAGGATGGGGAGATGGGGAGATGGGGAG
>NZ_JAQMUA010000107.1:0-2540 GCF_028330895.1 Kamptonema animale CS-326
ATCTTTTACGATCGCGGATAATGGGCAGCTAAAAACGAAATAGCAGAAACGCGATCGCTCAGGGCTCCATCCAAAGTCGCTACTAACAAATCATCCAACATTTGCTTAAACTGCGGCCCTGGTTTATAGCCCAAAGCCTTTAAGTCATTACCATTCAAAGGCGGAGCAATATTTGCCCACTTAGTGAGGTATTCCCAAATTTGCCGCCGTTCCCGGCGCGGACATTGCACTGCTATTAAAATTAACATTGGTAACTGATAATTCCTCAGCATTAACACCAATTTACTAGGCAGATTGCACATTGGTAAAGATGCCATTAGCTTTATTTTTTCCTCTTCCAAATCTTGTAGTAACTTCACACTATCCACAGGTAATTGAAGATTTGCCGCTACCTTACCTCGATAATCTGGTGCTAAATAAGCAATTAAAACTTCTAATCGTATTAGCCAATCATTGATATTAATTCCTTGTAATTGATTGGCTATAGGCGATTTCACCTCTTTTTCATTATCAGTTTTTTCTGCCTTATTCCTTATTTTTAAATAGCGATCTACCAAACGTAACTGCCACAACAACTGCCGATCTAAATCTAAAGTTGGATGAATGCAACGTAAAGCCCCCAAATTCCCCAACATTTGCAAAGCTGATTTCCAGTAGGGAGCTTGTAAAATGTGTTTTAACTCACTTTTCAGTCGCGTTTCCAATGCCGGAGCGCGGTCATTTTCCCCCTGAATTCGGTAATAAATCCCACTATCTACAGCATGGCGGATATATCCTTCTGTCTGTGGCTCAATCTGAAATTCTAGCCGCACCGCAAACCGGACAGCACGATAAATTCGGGTGGGATCTTCGATAAAACTATTAGCGTGTAAAACTCGAATTTTTCGAGCTTTTAAATCTTGCAAACCTCCAAAAAAATCCAACAATTCACCAGCACGGGGATGGTTCAATCGCACAGCCAAAGCATTAATAGTAAAATCTCTGCGGTAAAGGTCTTGACGAATAGAACTTGCCTCAACTTCAGGGTTAGCTGCGGGATAAGGATAGAACTCAGTACGAGCAGTAGCAATATCTACCCAAAGGGAATCTAATTCAGAATCTTTGTGCCAGAGAAGAGCAGCAGTTTGAAATTGACCGTGAACGTCCAAACGTGCAGCAGGGTAGAGTTTTTGTAAAGCTGAAGCTAACTCCACAGCCGGAGATTGTAGACTGTGTTTTTTTACTGTAGGATTATTTATTGGGTAATTAACAACTGAATATTCTCGCTCTTCTTCTGTATTAACAATTGATTTTTCTTGAACTCGATCGACATTCTCCACTTCCAAATCGTGATATCCATCTACTACTAAGTCAATATCAGTCAGTGATAAACTATTTTCGGAAGCAGCAAGCAACAAATCTCTAACTGCTCCACCGACAAGATAAAGTTGCCAGCCGCGTTGTTCTGCTATCTTGGCAGCTTCCGATAAAAATTGGTCTAGTTGAGGATTGATACTGGTTGCAAGCAACTGTTTAATCGATTCAGGTAAAGAGCAAAATAGTAATTCTCTCTGCTTCTTTCCTACTCCCTCTCCTAATTTTCCCTTATCTTTTTGTTGGTGTAATTCTCGCAGCACGTCTGTACGAGTGACAATTCCTACTAGCTGACCATTTTCCAAAACAGGTAAACGCCCAATATCATAAGTCACCATCAAAGATTCAATTTCTGGTAGTACAGTATCAGGTGCAATAGTTTTGAGTTGAGGTGTCATGTAGCCTTTAACGGGGGCGTGACTGAAACCGTGATGTAGGGCAATATCAATATCGCGGCGGGTGATAATTCCAACTAAGCGATCGCGATCGTCCACAACTGAAAGACCAGAGTGACCATAGCGTAGTAAAATCCGGTGAGCCTCGCCGACAGAGATTTCAGGTCGAATTGTTCGCACCGGAGACGACATCAACTCACGAGCAGTAGGTGGGTAGGGGATTTGAGCTTTGAGTTGGTCAACTAATTGTGTTAAAATGATTAGGGGTTCAACGTCTCGGAGAGAGACAGAAGCAGCACGAGAGTGACCGCCACCTCCTAGAGATTTGAATAACTCATTAAGATTAGTTTCCTCAATCCGCGACCGACCAATAATAGTTAAGCGATTGAGAACAGTCGGATCTTCCGCTTCTTTTTGAGAATAAACGTTAGCTAGTAACAGGGCATCATTTTCTGTCAAATCTAGCAAGCGAGATGCCAAACTAGACAATCCCGGAACAAAGGTTTCAGTAGTTAGCAACACCCAGCCTACTGTATATCCCCGCAGAGTTTCTGACTGTAAATTTTCTAGAGAAACTGTTAGCAAATCGTGCAATTGAGGAGATAAACCGGGATCGACATATTCAGCAATTACGCGCAAACTCGCTCCCTGTTCCATTAACCAGGCTAAAGCAGTAGCATCTCGTGCTGTAGCCTGGTCAAAAGTAAGGGAACCCGTATCAACATGAATACCCAAGGCCATCACTGTTGCCTCAGCAGGAGTGAGGAAGAGGGGGGAGGGGGGGATGGGGAG
>NZ_JAQMUA010000108.1:0-5968 GCF_028330895.1 Kamptonema animale CS-326
CAATCGCCTAGTCTCTGCGATTGCTTCGCTTCGTAAGCAATGACAGATAGGACTTACGCACCCAACCAAAGAAACCGGGTTTTTTTACGAAAATACTTCGTTGTTACCCATAGATCCTATCAAAAACCCGGTTTCTAGGGCCATGAGCGTAAGTCCTGAATTACCAATTACCAATTACCAATTACCCATTACCCATTACCAATTACCAATTACCTACCACCGATAATACCGATAAGGCTGATCCCCCAACTCAAAATCAGTCCGATAATCAGAGTGATAAAAATCCTTATTTTCACCCGACTTAAAAATATGACCATCCACCTTAAAACTCGCACCCAAATTAGCTAAAATCTGAGCATTCGCCCTAGTCTGTCGCCACCGAGTAAACCGCAAATAAGTCTTAACATCAGCAGTCAAAACATCCGGGTCAATCTGAGAAAAAATCGCCACACCAGAACCAACTTGAACCCGACTTAACAAACCATCAGCCGCTACCTCACCGCCCGACTTAATTAACCAACTATCATAAGAAGAACGCGATCGCAAATCCGAAGCACTAACCCCTCGCATCTCCGGCCAACTAGGAACCTTCAGCGAACCTGCAAAATCCTTCATTTCTTGCAACTGCACGCCCAAAGCAGCAGCCGACGATTTTCGAGGGATGAAAAATACCTTTCCTCCCTGATTCAAATAACGCCGTAAATCCTCATCATTAATATTCGCATCCGCCCCCACAATTACCAATCCTGAGTCAGGAGAAAATGAATTACCTCTCTGATAAATTACCCCCAATTTATCCAACCAACCCGCCTCGCCATCGCCGCCAATCAAAACCACTTTATCTACCTTCGGAGATAGAGGAGAATTTTGAGCATAACTGATAACTTGTTGACCTAACTTAGCGGCCCCTGCATCTAACGAAAAGTGGTCTTCCAAATCTAAATTATTCAAAATTAGCCGCCCTTTTCCATAGTCAAGTTCCATTAGCGGCGAGTAAGCTAAATCAAACTCAGATTCCAAAATTGGCCGCCATCCACTGCGGTGCGGTTTTTCCAATGATGCACTACTAATTGCGCCTCGATTCCCCCAACGCCAACCATATTTTTTATAAGGATTATCCCGCAAATTTCTCGTATCTGGGTAGGCTTCAATCAGCGTACTTTCTCCACTCCAATCTCGTAAATCTACTGCATCTAAACCCGTCATCACCGCTGATGTAGAATCAACTGGGAAAACACGGCGACTCAAAGGCGGCGCAACTCGGAAACCTAATTTCTGAAACCAATCTCGTTGTTGAATAAAAACGATCGCCCTTCCACCATTGCGAACAAAAGCTTCTAAATCACCAGGTATTTTTTGCCCGCTAGCAAAAGCTTCCCTACCAATAACCAAAAGCGATGCTGTTTGGGAACCATTCCAAGGTGTAACCGTGTAGCCAAACTGTTGCAACATTTTTGTAGTCTTCCCCGCCGGGTCAAAGGCTACCACAGTACCCGTCGCCTTGGGTAAATTGGGGAAAACTCGGAAACTAAACCTATCCTCGTGAGTGCGATCGCCAATCTTAGCACTCAAACGAATTTCTCCATCAACTTTATTTTGGACGCTTGCAGGTAACGTTACTTCCACAGGAAAAAATAGGGTTTTAGCCGTCTCAATACTTCCTCGATCTTTCCCAGAACCTAACTCTTTACCATCAACTATTACCTGCCAATTAAATGAAAAATCCTGTTTTGCCCTAATATCATTAATTAGCACAATTTGCTTTTCTAACTTTGCACCCGCCGCAAAACTATGGTCTTTCGCCACAAAGGCCGACTTAGAACCAGCAATCCAAGCCAGAGTTGGGCCATTATTTTGCATAATTGCTTGACCCCCTGGATGGATAGTATTAGTTTCCGGTCGGAAGTTATACCACAAGCCCTTATATACCTGCTTCAGATAAACACCTCTGCGGCCTGGCTCAAAATTGGGTAAATCTACCTTCTGATTAGCAGTTTGATTAAACTCCCATCCGTGACCATTATTCCAGGGAATCATCCCGCCCGTCATCCCAAAAGTTCGCCAACTTCGCCAAGTATTCGTACTAAATAATTGCTGCAATTTTTGGAAAGCTGGCGCAAAATTTAACTCTGGTTTAGCGAACCAACCCTTGTACTCTTGATCCTTGACAAATAACTCGCGAATTTTCTGGCGATAGGCTGGAGTTTCTAACTTATAAGCCTCATTTCCAAAATAAATCGCACTAAATTCTGTCATCCAAGGTTCGCTATTAATAGTACCGCTAAAACCATTGCGACCCCGCATCATCGTCGTGTGCAGCGGCGTACCAAACTCCACCACCATATAAGGCATATCGCCATTTTGACTCCACTCCGAGATCCATTCTTCCCGTTCTTGCAGCGGAATCATATTCAAGTAAGAATTTAGAGCATAAACATTTCCTGCTGCCCCGCCTTGGTGCAATAATACCGGTCGAGTTGGATCGTATTTCTGAACTGTAGCTGCCAAATCGTCCCCAACAGGAATTAACCGCTTCATGCGATCGTCTTCCACCTGACTAATCGTCCCTTCTAACTTCTTCTTACCAATTCGGCGCGGGTTTTGGTCTTCGCTATGTCCAAAAAAATTCGGGCTACTTCCCCACATTAAAACCGATGGGTGATTGCGGTAGCGGCGCAAATCCCTAACCATTCGAGGTTCCCAGACAGCCTTACCTGTTGGTTTGTCCCACATATCAGCATAGCCCTTAGAAGTAGCATCTAGGGCTGGGGCGATGATGGGAAAACCTTTGCGATCGCTGCGATCGGCAAACAGTTCCCGGAAGTGCCATCGGCCCCTCTCGTCGTGATTCCAAGGCCACATTTGAGCAATATTGAAACCCGCCCAGAAATAACCATCAATCATCCTGTCGGCTGCTTCCGGGATACCGGGGCTCCAACCTTGCCACTCATCCTCTAAAAGTATTGGCCGCAGGCGAATCTCAGTCCCATTTAAGTAAAATTTCCGCCCTTCAATCCAAAACTCTCGGAAGCCGAAGGGTTGATTAAATTCAGCCTGAATGCCGCTGCCTTTGACGAACAGCCGCAAGTTATATAAGTTAGGCTGACGGACATCCCAGAGGCGGGGATTGGGCCAATCCCAAACTGGTTGGAGAGTTTGAGTTCGCTGGGCCTGGACATTTGCCGAACTGGTGAATTCTTTCTCGATTTTGCCGTTTTGGTCGAGGATTTGGGCGATTAGCTGGACTTTACCGCTTTGGGCGACATCGATCAGTTCGATGTCCAGCTTGATTTGTTTTTTTCTGGTAGATGGCTGTACAAATACGTCGCTGATGAAGGGGCCAGGCGGGACGCTGAAAATTCGCACTTCCCCAATTAGTCCCCGCGATTGCAGTTTGGTTTTCTCTCTGTATATTTCCGTTGGGCCCATAATCACGGCTTTTTCTGTTTCGTCGCTGACTGCGAGTACCAGAATTGAGATGGTGTTTTTCCCCGGTTTAACGGCTTTGGTGATATCGACAGTGCCGTAGGGCCAGGCAATTTGACCGCAGTTGATGCCATTGGCAAAGACAACGGCATCGGTACTAACTCTTGCTAAGTCGAGTACGATTTTACGTCCTCCCCAATCGCTGGGAATTTCTATGGTGCGCTGATACCATGCTTTGGAGAGAGTGTTGGCATTGAAATTCTCCCAGGCATTACCATTGCCGCGATCGATTAAACCAGGTTCGTTCTCATTTTTTTCTTGTTGCCAGTTGCCAGGAACCGAGATGGTGCCCCAATTTACAGCGGAAGGGGGTTTGTCAGTGTTGCCTATGGCTGGGGCAAATTGCCAAGTGCCGTTGAGATAGATTTGACTGGATTTATTGCTGAAAGTATTAACTTGGGCTACAGTCTGTTGCGGAAAATTGATTTGTGTTAAGGGAATACTGGCAAAATTAGGATTTTGGGCAAAATTACGATTTTGAAGCGATCGCCCCAGGAACCCAAAGACTATGACTGCTAAGAAAAATAGCCCTAGTATTTTGGTCAGCCTTTTGTTCATGCTCACGTTCCGCTTTTTGTTCCCCTCCCACTCGTCAGTTGAGCAGCGGGATTGATATTAAGAGCATAGCAATTAGCATTAGCATTCAGTAATTCCTGATATAGTCTTTTAAACTGCCTTCGGTAGACTAGCGAATAGCAATAACGATAAAAAACAGAATTTCTATGGATGCCGCAGCACTCTGGCAACGCTACCAAGATTGGCTCTACTATCACGAGGGGCTGGGATTTTACCTGGATGTCAGCCGCATGGGGTTTGATGGCCCTTTTTTTGAGGGTATGAAGCCCAAGTTCGATCGAGCTTTTAAGGATATGGCTGCTTTGGAGGGGGGCGCGATCGCCAACCCCGATGAAAATCGCATGGTTGGTCACTATTGGCTGCGAAACCCAGATTTAGCCCCCTCCCCGGAATTTAAACAAGAAATTGTTGAGACATTAGAGCAAATTGAGGCTTTTGCCCAAAAAGTCCACAGCCGCGATGTTAAGCCGCCTTTTGCCCCCAAGTTCACTGATATTATTTCCATTGGTATTGGTGGTTCGGCCCTGGGCCCGCAATTCGCAGCCGAAGCTCTCGCCCCAGATTTCCCGCCATTGGCAATTCATTTTATCGATAACAGTGACCCCACTGGTATCGATCGCACTCTCAATAGGTTAAAAGATCGACTCGCTAGTACCCTAGTCATCACGATCTCTAAATCTGGGGGAACTCCTGAACCCCGCAACGGCATGATTGAAGTCCAAAAAGCTTTTGCCGCCCAGAAACTTGACTTCTCTAAGCACGCAGTTGCTGTTACTGGTACTGGCAGTAAGTTAGACCAATTAGCCAAATCTGAAGGTTGGCTGGCAACTTTCCCAATGGCTGACTGGGTGGGAGGACGCACCTCGGAATTATCCGCTGTCGGGCTGTTGCCTGCGGCTCTGCAAGGCATCGACATTCGTGCGATGCTAGGAGGAGCCAAGGAGATGGACGATGCTACTAGGACTACGAATATCAAAGGTAATCCCGCTGCACTATTAGCTTTATCTTGGTATTTTGCCGGGAATGGGCGCGGCACAAAAGATATGGTAGTGTTGCCTTACAAAGATTCTCTGTTGTTATTTTCGCGCTATTTACAACAGTTGGTAATGGAATCTTTGGGCAAGGAGAAGGATTTAGACGGCAATATTGTTCACCAAGGTATTGCTGTCTACGGTAATAAAGGTTCAACTGACCAACACGCTTACGTGCAGCAGTTGCGAGACGGGGTGCCCAATTTCTTCGCCACTTTTATCGAGGTTTTGGAGGATCGCCAAGGGGTTTCGCCAGAAATAGACCCCGGCATTACTTCTGGGGATTATCTGTCAGGTTTCTTACAAGGAACTAGGCAAGCTCTTTATGAGAATCACCGAGATTCGATTACTGTGACGGTATCTCAAGTAAATGCCCGGACTGTAGGAGCTTTAATTGCTCTCTACGAAAGAGCTGTAGGGCTTTATGGTTTTATTGTCAACGTCAATGCCTACCACCAGCCAGGAGTAGAAGCAGGGAAAAAAGCGGCGGCTGTGGTGTTGGATTTGCAACAGCGGGTTTTGGCAGTGCTTAAGGAAGAAGGGAAGCCCTTGTCTCTGGAAGCCTTGGCTAAAAAAGCAGGATCTCCTGACCAAATCGAGACGATTTATAAGAGTTTGCGACATCTAGCGGCAAATGGTCGAGGCGTGGTTTTACAGGGAAATTTAGCCCAACCTGGGAGTATAGCTGTCAGCTATCAACAGAATTAAGAATGTAAAATTAAAAATTAAAAGTGTGCTACTGCATTTTTAATTTTTAATTGTGCATTCTTAATTTTTATATCAACTGCCAAGGCAGTTAGGACGTTCTAGTTTCCTAAAACCCTTTCTTCTAATCCCTTCTAATCCCTTCTTCCCTAGCCCCTAGCCCCTAGCCC